>DASYNV010000107.1:0-2074 GCA_036008365.1 Steroidobacteraceae bacterium
GCTTGGGATTGACGCTGCGCCGCCATCCCTTGGCGCTGCTGCGCGATAAGTTGCAGCGCCGTGGGGTACTGCCAACGCAGCAACTGTGGGAGCAGCCGAACGGAAAACTGGTCAAGACCGCGGGTCTGGTCATCACCCGCCAGCGGCCAGGCAGCGCGGGGGGAGTGACCTTCGTCACCATGGAAGATGAGACCGGATATGTGAATTTGATCGTGTGGAACCGCATCGCCGCCGAGCAGCGCGCGGCGCTGCTCGAGTCGCGCCTGCTCGAGGTGTACGGCAAATTGCAGCGCGAGGGTGATGTGCAGCATGTCATCGCGCAGCGGCTGACGAATCTGTCGGAGATGTTGGGAGGCCTGCTGGTCGTATCGCGTAATTTTCGTTGATTAGCGTAGACGACGGTAACGACGCCGCGACGTCACTGCTCCCTGCGCGTATGGAAAAAATAGCTCCCGATTTGGTGCAAAGTGATTTGCTGCAGGCTGCAACGCGATGCATCGCATTTTCGTCTTGACTCGTAATTCGGCGCGGGTAGGATCACTGTTCCCCCTAAAGGACGCCCATTGCCACACATCGAACAACGCCCGTGACGGCCCGCAAGTTCAAGAGCAGCGAGATCGTCGACTTCGTCGTTGTGGGTTCAGGCGCCGCCGGCGGCGTGATGGCGCGCGAGCTCTCGCAGGCTGGCTTCACCGTCGTGGTTCTCGAGCAGGGACCGCGCCTGGGACCGGGCGATTTCGAACATGATGAGCTCAAGTACGCCCACTTGAGCGGCATCACCAACGACCCCGCGGTGAGCCCGCAGACCTTCAGGGACGATCCCGGTAAGACCGCGGAGCAGCCGCCGATGGGCAATTCGGTCGTCTATGCGCGCATCGTCGGCGGCAGCAGCGCCCACTACACCGCCAACTTCTGGCGCTTTCGCGAAAACGATTTCAACGAGCGCAGCCTGCTCGGCGGCATCGCCGGAACCGGCTTTGCCGACTGGCCGATCAGCTATCAGGAGCTCGAACCTTACTACACCAAAGTGGAGTGGGAAGTCGGGGTATCCGGACTCGCGTACGCCAGTCCCTTCGATCCGCCGCGCAGCAAGCCCTATCCCATGCCGCCGCTGCCGGTGAAGTCATCAGGCGTGCTGCTCGAACGCGGCGCCCGCAAACTCGGGCTGCATGCCTTTCCCGCGCCCATGGCAATCGTGTCGCAACCGTATCGCGGCCGGCCGGCGTGCGCGCATTGCGGCTTTTGCATCGGCTTCGGCTGCGAGGTGATGGCAAAGTCCTCGACACTGTACACGATGATCCCCGAGGCCGAAGCCACCGGCAAGTGTGAGATTCGGCCGCACAGCTATGTGTTCAACGTGGCGCTCGATAAAAATGGCCGCGCCGCGGGTGTACATTATTTCGATCAGAACAAACGCGAACATTTCCAGCACGCGAGGGCAGTGGTGTTGTCGGCCAATGGCGCCGAGACTGCGCGCCTGCTGCTGAATTCCGCGAACGACCGCTTTCCGCAGGGGCTCGCCAATTCAAGCGGCATGGTGGGCAAGTACTTGATGTTCAATCAGGGGTCCGGCGTGCACGCGCAGTTCGAGCATGAGCTCAACGAGTACAAGAGCGTGCAGGTGACTCGGATCATCCACGATTTTTACGACAGCGATCCCAAGCGCGGATTTTACGGTGGCGGCGGCATCGATGCGCGCATGGGCTCGCAACCCCTTGGGTGGGCTCTCGCGAGCGGTGGAGAATTGCCGCTGTGGGGCGCGGAATACAAGGCGCGCCTTGAGGCTTTCACGCGCAGCATGGTGGCGGCGGGGCATTGCACATCCCTCGCGCAGGAGACCAACAGCGTCAGCATCGATCCCAAGCTCAAGGACGCCTGGGGCATCCCGGCAATCCGGGTGACCTACAAGGATCATCCCGACGATCTCGCGACCGCGAAGTTCTTGCAGGACCGCGCTTTCGAGATCATGCAGGCTGCGGGCGCGCAGAAGGCCTGGCGGGCTGCGCCGCGCCCGGCGCGTGGCGGCGTGCACTTGCTCGGCACCTGCCGGATGGGCAACGATCCTGAGAGTTCC
>DASYNV010000108.1:0-2867 GCA_036008365.1 Steroidobacteraceae bacterium
AAGGATTCTGCGTCGCGCCCGGGCAGCGTCATCTGCGAGGCGTACAGCAGCGCCGCCGCCAGCGGTGTGCGGATCTGGTGGGCGAGGCCCGCCGCGAGTTCTCCCATGGTCAGCAGTCGCTGCTGGCGGGTCATGAACACCTGCATCAAATGCGCTTCGGTCACGTCGGTGAGCAGCACGACTTCGCCCGCGCTCTGCAGTTCCCGCCGCGAGATATTGACGAATTTTCCGCTGCGCAGCTCGGTGTGCTCGCCGACCAGGCCGGTGTTCGCCTTGCTGCGCTCCAACACGGCGGCGAAGGACTGCGCGAGCAGGGGCTCGCCCAGGAGTTCACGCGCGACGGGATTGCATTCTCGAATTTCACCGCCGGCATCGAGCACCAGCACGCCGCCCGGCAGGCCCTTGATCAGCGCCGCGAGGCGCGAGGCCAGATGTTCCTTGTTGGCGTGCGCCTCTTCCAGCTCCGCGCGCAGCTGCGCGACTTGGGATCGCAGCGAGTCGAAGGCACCGGACAATTGTTCGGACACCGAACCGAAGGCAAGGAACGCCGCGTGCAGTTCGGAACGTCGGTTTTCGATCAGCTCGAGATTGGTGGCTGCCATGCCGGAAGAAGAAAGCAACTTCTGTGCCTTGGCGCTATTTTCTCTTCCTATCAACCAGTTACGCCGAAACGGAAACGCCCGCGCGCTTCAGCGTCAATAATTTGTCAGGCGCTTAGACGGTATTTGCGCAGCTTCTCGACGAGAGTGGTGCGACGCATGCGCAAAAGCCGCGCCGCCTCGGCCACCGTGCCGTCGGCTTCTTTGAGCGCTTTGCGAATGAGCCCGACTTCGATCGCCGACAGGTGATCCTTCAAATCGATGCCGCCGCGCGGCAACTGAATCCCGACGAGCTCCGCCACCTCCGCGAATTCCTGGATCGCGGCGCCCGCATCCTCGTCGTTCGCATCGCAGAGCGCGGAATCCTCGTCGTCCGCGCCCAGAGGAAGAGTCCCGATCGGCCGGGCGTCGATGGAGTCCGTGTGGACACCCTGAAGCAGCGCATCGACGATCGCCGGCGGCGCCACTGCCTGCGCGACCGGGGCGAGCCGTGCGCCGCCGCTGGCGAACCAGTGAACCGCTCCCATGTTGCGATAGCGTTCGGGCAGATCGGCGGCCGTTACCGTCTGTTCGGGGAAAAGAATGCCCAGGCGCTCCAGCAGATTCGCGAGTTCGCGCACATTGCCCGGCCATGGGTTGCGCGCCAGACAGTTCATCGCTTCCTTGTCCAGGCGGATGTGGCGCCCTGCCAGCTGCCCCTGTCGCTGCACGAGATGCTCGATCAGTATCGGCAGGTCTTCGAGCCGCTCGCGCAGCGGCGGCATTTGCACGGGGAACACGTTCAACCGGTAGTACAGGTCCTCGCGAAAACGCCCGGCCACGATGGCGGCATCCAAGTCGCGGTGAGTCGCCGCAATGATGCGCACGTTGCAGTGAATGGTCCGATTGCTGCCGACCCGCTCGAAGGTCCGCTCCTGCAGCACTCGCAGCAACTTCACCTGCATTTGCAGCGACATGTCGCCGATTTCATCCAGGAACAGCGTTCCACCCTCGGCAAACTCGAAGCGCCCCATCCGCGTGGACAGTGCGCCGGTGAAGGCGCCCTTTTCGTGGCCGAACAATTCGCTTTCCAGAAGATCCGCGGGTATTGCCCCGCAATTCACCGGAACGAAGGGGTGTCCGGCGCGCCCCGACAGCTCATGGACATGCCGTGCCACCATCTCTTTGCCCGTGCCGGACTCGCCGAGAATCAACACGTTGGTATCGTAGGGAGCGACTTGCTCGATCAGCCGATGCACGGCGCGCATCGGGAGCGACGTGCCGCTGGGACGAAAGCGGTGGGCGCCCGGCTGGGTCGGGTGGCCGTTGCGCACGTTCTGCGCCTGATCGAGGACCGCCGACAGGCGGCGCTGTTTGACGGGCAGCTCCAGCTGGAACCACGCCAGGTCGCTGCTGGCCTCGGCAATCTTCGGCAACCCTTCGTTGCTCAGACAGATGACGGGCAGGGGCTGAGGCATGGCTCGCAGCTGCGCCACGAGATTGGCGCCGGCCCCGTCGATGGTCTCCTTGCGGACGATGGCCGCAAAGAAATCGTGCGACCCGCCGAGGGACAATTCGCGCAGTTCTGCCAAACCGCGGACATGGACCGGTTCGAGGTCCAAAAAACGCAGCAAGGTTTGAAGGCTGCGAGCCTCCAAATCTGAGGGTTCAATCACAATAACTTTGGCGTCGACCACTACTCAGGGCTCCTTCCCGTTCGGAAAGTGTGACGGAGTTCGCATTTCTCGTGTTCCGTCTTAACGTTTGCGTCTAACCCTTTGACATATCTCAATCAATGTCGCGAGGAGCAACATACTAACTGATGAGGTTGAGAGAAAAGAACTTGGCTAATCCCCGTAACCCGTGTAGGGGCTTCTCCCAAATCGGGTGCGGTGATTTGCTATTCGAGCGTTTAGTTTGCCGCGAGCCGAGCGCCCGCAACTAGCCGCCGGTGATGACGAAAAATGAGTTTCTCGAGCTGCTCGATTACGGCCTCGGAGAGGCCGCTGAAACGCATCTGCGCGACACGAAAATCTTCCTGTCGCCGCTCGCCGGCCACCACGCAGGGAATTCTCACCGGTTGCGGCAGCGCGGGGTTGATGTAAACCGCCAATAAACCGCTGCTGCCCACCGCGGGGGTCTCGTTGCCGAACCACTCCAAGGCATGCGAGGTCAATCTGACGCGCTGAGGGGCGGGCAATCCGCTGTTGCGGAGCGCAAGTTCGGCCGTGAGCCGCAGCAGGATATTCACCTTGTACTCGAGCCGCTGCAGCTCGTGCACCAGGGCGG
>DASYNV010000109.1:0-11949 GCA_036008365.1 Steroidobacteraceae bacterium
AGCCACGCGTAGCACAGGTCGGCCAGCAGATTGAACAGGATGATCAACGTGCCGTAGAGGATCGTGATGCCGAGCACCAGCGTGTAATCGCGATTGAGGGCGCCAGTGACGAAGAAGCGGCCGATGCCGGGCAGACCGAACACGGTCTCGACCACGATCGAGATCGTGACGATGCCGGCGGTGGTGGGTCCGAGGAACGACACCACGGGCGCAAGCGTCGGCCGCAGCGTGTGATGCAGGAGGATCCGGTGCGCGGGCAGGCCCTTGGCGTGCGCGGTGCGGATGAAAGAGGTGTTGAGCACCTCGAGCGCGCTGCCTCGCACGATACGCGCCACGTAGGCGACATACGGCAGCGCCAGCGCTGCCACCGGCAGCAGCAGATGCGATGGCGAGCCGTGCACCCAATCGCCGGCCGGCAGCCAATGCAGCTTCACTGCGAACACCAGTACCAGCAGCGGCGCGACCACGAACACCGGCAGCGAGATGCCCGCGACCGCGAGCCCCATCGGAAGGCGATCCCAGAGCGTGTGGCGCCGCCAGGCGGCATTGAGTCCGATCGGAATCCCTGCCAGCAGCGCCAGCACGATGGCACTCAAGCCCACCGTGAGATCTACGGGTAAGCCGGCGGCGATGAGCTGGTTCACCGAGGTGTTGCGGTACTGGAATGAGGGACCGAGATCGCCGTGTGCCAGGTCACCGAGATAGCGCAGGTACTGGCGCCACAATGGCTCGTCGAGATGGTAGCGAGCCTCGATGCTGTGCCGAATCTCCGGCAGCATGGCCTTGTCGGCCGCGAACGGTCCGCCGGGTGCCGCGTGCAGCAGTGCGAAGGCGATCGTGACGATCAACAACAGCGTCGGAATACTCTCGAGTACGCGCCGCAGGATGTAGCGCAGCATGCGTCAGCGACCCTGGTGCTCGAGAATGGACATGTAGCGCGACAGATTGCGATCGAGCAGATTGGAATGCCAGCCGGTGATATACGGCTTTACCAGATGGCGGGTGGCGTAGTAGTAGAGCGGTATGTAGACCGCGTCCTCGTTCAGCACCCGCTCGGACTGCTCGAGCAGGCGGTAGCGCGCGGCATTGTCCGGCTCCTGCGCGGCGCGATCGAGCAGCGCGTCGAAGCGCGTATCCGAGTAGCCGCCGTAGTCGAGGCTGCCGCGGCTGTCGAACAGCTGCAGGAAGTTGACCGGGTCAGCGAAATCCCCGATCCAGCTGTCGAGAAACAATGGCAGGCGCTTGAGATCGCGATTCTGCAGCAGCACCTTGAATTCCGATTCATCGACGCCGACCTCGGCGCCGAGCACCGAGTGCCACATGGCCGCTACGGCTTCGAAGAAGTGACGCTCGTCGGCGCCCTGAATCGAGGTACTGATGTCCACGCGCAGGGGATGCTGCGGCGAATAGCCGGCTTCGGCGTACAGCCGGCGCGCGAGCGCATTGCGATCGGCCTGGCCCGACCTCGCCCACGCCGGATGTTGCGGCTCGTATCCCGCGAGCGGCGGCATCAGCGTGTCGGCCGGCTGGTACATGTCATATTTGAGGTAGCGTGTCAGTGCGGCGCGATCGATCGCGAGGATCAGCGCCTGTCGCAGCGACGGTTGGTCGCGGAAAGGCGGCAGGCGGACGTTGAATGCGAGCATGTAGATGCCGAGCCAGGGCGAATTGACCACCTGATCCCCGAGCGTGCTCTTGAGCCAGGGCCGCTGGCTGGCTGCGAACGAATCGGTGAACTGCACGTCGCCGGCGAGGTAACGCAACACCGCCTGCGCGCGGTCGGGCATCGAGTAATACACGACCGTGCGCAATGATACGTGCGACGCGTCCCAGTAGTGCTCGTTGGCACGCAGCGTGATGCGATTGCCGATGATCTCCTCCTGCAATGCGAACGCGCCGTTGCTGACGATGTGTTCGGAGCGCACCCAGTCATCGCCATAGCGCTCGATCGCGGGCCGGTAGACCGGGTAGAGATAGACCTGATCCAGCAGGTCGAGCAGGTAGGGTGTCGGCGCCATCAGATGCACGGTCAGCGTGTGTGCATCGTTGGCCTCCACTCCGAGCGTGTCCGGTGGCTTGTGGCCAAGCGCGATCTCGAGTCCGTTGACGATCGGCGCCAGGGCCTGCGCATAGCCCGAGGCGGTCTTCGGGTCGACCTCGCGCCGCCAGGAGTAGACGAAGTCCTCGGCGGTCAGCGGCGCGCCATTGGACCAGCGCGCGTTCTCGCGCAGGTGAAATACCCAGGTCCTGCTGTCGGCGCTCTGCTGCCAGGACGCGGCCGCACCGGGTACCGGCCGCCCGTCGATGCTCAGCGCCACGAGACCTTCGAACAGATCATCGAGCACGCGCTGCGATGGGATGTCGGTAGTGAGCTGCGGATCGAGCGAGCGCGGATAGTCGTCGAGCGTGCGGGCAACGGCCTGAACAGTCGCCGCCGCGGAGCCGACTGCAATGGTGGGTGCCGGGTCCGCCGCGGCCGCTCGAGGTCCGGCGTGCTGGCTGCAGGCTGCGAGCGCGGTGCTTAAGCCCAGTGCCAGGCCACGCGCGCCGGCGCGCATCACGACTTGAGCACGACCTCTTCGGGTGCGTGCACGAAATAGCCCTGGATGAACTGCACGCCGAGCTGCCAGACCACCGCCATGGTGTTGGCGTCCTCGATGCGCTCGGCCACGGTCTGCACATTGTGCTGCGCCGCCACGGTCGCGATGGCACGCACGCGCTGTTGCAGGGCGTGACTGCCGGTCAGGCCCTGCATCAGCGAGCCGTCGATCTTGACGAAGTCGAGCGGCAGGCTCGCGAGCAGGCGCTGTGAATCGCGGCCAGTGCCGAAGTGCTCGAGAGCAACGCGGACACCGGCGGCGCGAACCGCGGTGATGAGCTGCGTGATCTGCTGCAGGTTGTTGCTTGCGACCTCTTCGGTGATCTGCAGGCATAGCCGCTGCGCATCGGTCATCGTCGAGCGCAGCTGCAACTCGAGCCACTGCAGCAGCGACGGATCGAGCGCGCTGTCGCGCGACAGGCGCACGAACAGCAGATCGGGCTTGTTCTTGGAAATGAATGACAGCGAGGCGCCGAGCACCCAGCGGTCGATGTTCTTCATCAGATCATTGCGGTTTGCGGCCGGCAGGAACTCGGACGGCAGCACTTCCTTTCCCTGGGAGTCGACCAGGCGGATCGCGACGTCGTACATCTTCTGCGATCCGCCGGCGAGCGCCGCGATCGGCTGCTGCACCAGGCGGAAACGGTTCTCCATCAGGGCCTGCTTGATGTGCTTGACCCAGACCGCATCGTAACTCTTGACGCGGGTGTCATTGTCGGTGCGATCCACCGTCACGAGCTGGCCGACGCCGCGCGTGCGGCCGCGGCGCAGCGCGTCGAGCGCATCCATGATGGCCGCATTCAGATCGGGGTTCTGAAGCGCTACCGCTGACAGCCCGATGCTGCCGGTCGCATGCAGGCCGTCGCCGCCGGATTGGGTCGGAAACAGATGCTTGCTGACTCGATCCATGAGGGTTTCGCACCAGGCCTCGACGTCGCGCCCATTGCCGCGCTCGAGCAGTAACAGCAGCGTCGTGCCACCGAAGTGGCCGGCAATGTCGTGCGGCCCGAGCAGCGCCCGCACGATCTGGGCGAATGCGATCAGGAACTGCTCCGAGGACAGCACGCCGAGCTCGTGCTCGATGTCGGCAAACCGGTCAGGACGCACGCAGGCGAAAAAGCGCACACCGCCCGCGACCGGCGTCCGCAGCCGCTCCTGCAGTGCATGCAGCAGGTGGCGACGCATCAGCAGCCCGGTACCCTGATCGCAGTGCACCGCTGCTTCGAGCTCGATGACCAATGCGCGCTCGTCGCGTTTCTGCGCCGGCACGATCAATCGAACGCTCGGCTCGCCATCGAACTCGCCGAGCGCCAACACCAGCTCGAGCGGCGCCACCGAGCCGTCGCCGAGCGAGGCGTCGGCCTTGAGCGCGTGATTGTTCCAGCGCCCCTGCAGGCAGGCAGTCAACGCCGCCTTGAGCGCCGCGTGCGTGGAGTCCTCGAACAGGTCCATAACCGGCTGGCCGATCAGGCTGCCGGCGTCCGCCATGCCAAACAGCTCGAGCCAGGCGCCATTGGCATCGACCAGGATGCCCTCCTGGATTTGCGCGATGGCATCGTTGGATCGTTGCAGCACTACTTCAAGCTGGCTGCGGTAATCCTGCGAGGCGCGCAAGGTGCTGGTCAGCGCGCGTTCGAGGCGGAAGGCACGCAACTCGCGCGCGATCACCGCCTGCAGACGGGCGGGCTCGTGCAGCGACACGGTGTCGCGGGCGCCCTGGGCCATGTCGGTACTGATCACGCTTTCATCGACGCTCTCGCGCACGGCGACTATGGGCACCAGGTTGGCGACCCGGTCGCGCAACTCGGCGATGTCGGCCAGACCGACACCCGCGGGCGAACAGCAGATCAGCAGCTCGGGGTTGAGCTGTTCGAGCGCATCAGGCAGGTCCTGCAGCGCCGAAATCCAGGTGCAGTGAGCCGCCATGCCGGCACGGCGCAGCAGTCCATTGAGCGCCTCCACCGGGTCGCGCGTGGCGCTGTGTACGATCAGTGGGACCGCGGTCGTATCGTTCAATGGCGCTGAGCTCCGCAGAGGAGCGAAATTCTAACACTCGAACTGTCCCGAACTGTGAAGCGTATCCCACGGAGCACTCGCCACAATTGTCTTGGCGGGCGCACCTGCGCTCTCGCGCACCAGTCGGGGTACCAGAAAGCCGGGCAGTCGGCTCGCCAGGTGCGCCATGATCACTTGTGCCTGCGGCTCGGGCACTTCGAAATGCGCGGTGCCGCGCACGCGATCGAGCAGGTGCAGATAATAGGGCAGCACCTGCGCGGACCAGAGGGCTTGCGACAGCGCCTCGAGCGCCTCGACCGAGTCGTTGATGCCTGCGAGCAGCACCGACTGATTCAACAGGGTTGCGCCCGCCATTCGCAGACGGCTCGCGGCGTCGCGCACCTCGGCGTCGATCTCATTGGCGTGATTGGCGTGCAGCACGATGACCGTCGGCCAGGGCAGTGTCTCGAGCCAGCTCAGAAACCCTGAGTCGATTCGTTCGGGTAACACGATCGGCGTGCGGGTATGCAGGCGCAGCCGGCGGATGTGCGGCATGGCCTGCAAGGCGTCGGTCAGTTGCCTGAGGCGTGCGTCGGTCAGCGACAGCGGATCGCCGCCGGAGAGAATGATTTCCTCGAGCGAGGGATCGGCCGCGATGGCCTCCAGCGCGCTGCGCCAGCGGCCGCGCTGATCGGCCTCGGCGTACGGGAACTCGCGACGAAAGCAGTAACGGCAGTGCACCGCGCACGCCCCGGTGCTGATCAGCAGCGCCCGGCCGAAATATTTCTGCAGCAATCCGGGCGCGCGTGCCGCGGCCCGTTCCTCGAGCTGGTCGGCACCGAAGCCGGGGGTTTGGATCAGCTCGCGTGCACCGGGCAAGACCTGCAGCAGCAGCGGATCGCAGGGGTCTCCGCGGCGCATGCGCCGCACGAAGCCGCGTGGCACGCGCAGCCGGAAAGCCTCGGCCGCCAGCATCGCGGGACCGACGGTCTGCTGCGGATCCAGATCGAGCAGACGCAGCAATTCACGCGGATCGGTGATCGCCTGCGATAGCTGCCACTGCCAGGAGCCGGCCAGCGCCGCATCGAGCGGCTGGCGGGTCAGGGTTGATGTCGTTATCATACGCGCCCGTTTTTGGAGGGCCGCCATTGTGCGGTCTCGGCGCGTAGAAAAGAATGGCCAACTACACGACCAATGAGTTCAAGTCGGGTCTGCGCATCCTGATCGACGGCGATCCGTATTCGATCGTCGAGAACGAGATGGTCAAGCCGGGCAAGGGCCAGGCATTCAATCGCGTCAAGATCCGCAATCTCAAGACCGGGCGCACCATCGAGCGCACCTTCAAGTCCGGCGAGAGCGTCGAGGCCGCCGACGTGGTCGACGTCGACATGCAGTACCTGTACAGCGACGGCGATTTCTTTCATTTCATGATTCCCGATAACTTCGAGCAGCACGCTGCCAGCAAGGCCGTGGTGGGCGATAACGCGCAGTGGCTCAAGGACAGTACGGTCTGCATCGTCACACTGTGGAACGGCGTGCCGATCGTGGTCACCCCGCCGCCGCATATCGAGCTCAAGGTGGTCGAGACCGATCCGGGACTTCGCGGCGACACCGCCACGGGTGGTCAGAAGAGCGCCAAGCTCGAGACCGGCGCAGTCGTGCGCGTGCCGCTCTTCATCAATGAAGGCGAGATCATCAAGGTCGACACGCGCACCTCCGCGTATATCTCGCGCGCCAGGCAGTAGGTCCCTCAGGCGCGGTCGAGCGCAAAGGGCAGCACCTGCTCGATGCTCGAAGCTCCCAGTCGCAGCATCAGCAGCCGATCGAAGCCAAGCGCAACCCCGGACACCGGCGGCAAGCCCGCATCGAGCGCGGCGAGCAGCGCCTCGTCAATGGCCGGCGCGGGCAAACCGGCAGCCAGACGCTGCGCTCGATCAAGCTCGAATCGCGCGCGCTGTTGCGCGCAATCCGCGAGCTCCTCGAAGCCGTTGGCAAGCTCGACGCCGCGGTAGTAGAGCTCGAAGCGTAGCGCCACGCGTGGATCCTGCGGGTCGATCCGGGCCAGCGCGGCCTGGCTGGCCGGGTAGTGATGCACGAAGCAGGGACCGTTGCGGCCCAGGCGCGGGCCGACCGCACTGCCCATGAGCCAGTCGAGCAGTTCATCCCGATCGCAGCGCTCGGCGAGCTGCCGGTCGAGTCGTCGCGCGATCGCCAGCGATCGCAGCGTCTCGTCCGGCGCGCGCAGCGGATCGACGGACAGCTCGCGCTCGAATGCGCACCGGTAGCGCAGATACTCGACCGGCGTTTCATCGGGCAGCGCCAGCAGCGTGAGCGTCAGCCGTGCCGCCTCTTCCATGAGCTGCCGCATCGCATAGCCGCAGCGATACCACTCGATCAGCGTGAACTCGGCGTTGTGCCAGCGGCCATGCTCGCTGCCGCGAAACACGTGCGCGATCTGAAAGATGTCGCCGCTGCCGGCTGCGAGCAGGCGCTTCATGGCGTACTCGGGCGATGTGTGCAGATAGAGCGGTGGCCCGTAACCGGGCAGTTCGACCCGCGCCGAATGAATGTGTCGATCGGTGACCGCGTGGCGAACCAGCGCCGGCGTATCGACCTCGAGCATGCCGCGCTCGCTAAAGAAACCGCGGACCTGGGCCAGCAGAGCGGCGCGCAGGCGCAGCGCCGCGAGCGGCGCGGTCGGGCGCCACGGCTCATCGGCGGTCACGAGTCGAGCAACCCTAAGCGCTGCCCGACACGCAGCGGCACTCCCGGCTGCAATGACGGTTGCCAATGCGCCGCGCCGGGCGGCAGCAGCAGAATCACGGTCGAGCCCATGTTGAAGCGACCGAGCTCGGCACCGCGCGGCTGCCACAACTCGACCCCGGTCGTGACGGCGAGTGGGCGCGCACCGGCGGGCGCGGCAGTCGGCGTGACCTCGCCGTGCCACACCGTGCTCATGTTGCCGACGAACAGCGCCCCGACCAGGATCAGCACGAACGGACCGTGATCGCCCTCGAAGGCACACACCACGCGCTCATTGCGTGCGAACAGCCGCGGCACGCGCTCGGCGGTCTGGCGGTTGACAGAAAACAGCCGGCCCGGCACGTGCCAGGCGGCGCTCAATCGGCCCGCCAGCGGCATGTGCACACGGTGGTAGTTGTAGGGCGCCAGATACAGCGTCGCGAACAATCCGCCCGTCAGCCGCGCGGCCCATTCGGACCGGCCCGCCAGCAAGGCGTCGAGCGTGTAGTCGTGTGATTTGGCCTGCAGCAGCCGATTGCCGCGCAGGGTATCGGCGACGCTGACCGTGCCGTCGCAGGGCGAGGCGATGGCGCTGTCATCGGGATCGGCCGGCCGGGCATCCGCGCGCAGCGGGCGCGTAAAGAAGGCGTTGAAGCTGCCGTACGCATGTGGGTCGGGCTCGGCCGCATCGGCCATCTCGGGCGCGTAAGCGCGCATGAAGGCGCCGATCAGCAGATTCTTGAACCAGCGGGTTTCATTGCGTGTGAGTGCATACACCAGCCGGCACAGCAGGTGATGCGGCAACAGGTACTGCAGCGCGACAAACACGCTATTCAGAGCCGCCGCGCGACATCGACCCGGTGCAGGTCCGACGCCAGGGAGGCGGCCGAAAAAGGCGGCGAGAACACCGCCACCAGCCGGCCGCCGGTGTCGAGCAGATACAGCGTCGCGGAGTGATCCATGGTGTAGCCGCCACCGGGGAGGTTATCGCGCACCGCGATGGCGTTCAGGCTCTTGAGCAGCGGCGCGAGCGAGGCGCGATCGCCGCGCACGCCGACGAACTTGTCGCTGAATGCGCCCAGGTAGGCTCGCAGCGCGCCGGCGCTGTCGCGTTCGGGATCGATGCTGACGAATACGACCTCGGCGCCCCGCAGCGGCGCCTGCCGCTGCAGCTGCGCCAGCGTCGCGAGGGTGGTGGGGCAGACATCGGGGCAGTTGGTGAAGCCGAAGAACAGCAGTGTCGGGTGACCGCGCAGATTGTTCAGATCAAAATTGCGGTCGGCCATATCCTGCAGGTGGAATTCGGCCAGCGGACGTGGATGCGGCAGCCAGGTTCCGCTCTGCAGCGCGACGCCGGTGCCAAGCCGATGCGCGAGCAGCGCGCCAGCCCCGACGGCGAGCACCCCCAGGGCGAGCAGCAGCAGGACAGAGCGGCGGTTCATGCAACGATTATCTCATAGCGGTAAATCCTCGAATCTCAGCGTCGCGACGCTGCTCGCACGCAGCGCACGCCGGCTCGCGCGTGCCGGTGTGCATTTCGGCCATGGCACCGACAACGCGCGCGATGAGGCCGCGGCGCTGATCTGGCACGTGCTCGGGCGGCCGGCCGCGAGCAAGCCGGCCGCGCATGCGCGACCGGTGTCGCGTCGCGCGCAGGAGCGAATCAGCGCCCTGCTCGATCGGCGCATCCGCGAACGTGTGCCAGCCGTCTACCTGACGCGGCGTTGCTGGTTCGCGGGTCTACCGATATACGTCGATCAGCGGGTGCTGATACCGCGCTCGCCGATCGCCGAACTGATCGAGCGCCGCTTTTCGCCCTGGATCGAAGCCGCGCGCGTACGGCGCATCCTCGACATCGGCACGGGTTCGGGCTGCATCGCGATCGGCTGCGCTTACGCATTCCCGCAGGCACGGGTCGATGCGGTGGATATTTCGCCCGATGCGCTCGAGGTCGCGCGCCGCAATATCCGCGCCCATCGTCTGCAGCGACGCGTGCGGCTGGTGCGATCGGATCATTTCGCCGCTCTCGAGCGCGTCAGCTACGATATTATCGTCAGCAATCCGCCGTACGTGGGGCGGCGCGAGCTGCAGGGACTGCCGGCGGAGTATCGGCATGAGCCGCAACTGGCGCTGGCGGCCGGTTCAGACGGTCTCGATTCGGTCAGAGTCATCTTGCGCAAGGCGGCTGCGCACCTGAAACCGGGCGGGATTCTGATCGTCGAGGTTGGCAACGCGGACAGGGCGCTGCGCCGCGCATTTCCACGCCTGCCCTTCGTCTGGCTGAGCTTCGAACGCGGCGGCGGCGGTGTGTTCGTGCTCGAGCGGGAGCAGCTCGCGCAGCTGCGCGCGCGGTAAGGATCCGAGTGGAGACAGGCAGGCGATGTCGGGCAACACGCTGGGTAGATTGTTCGCAGTGACGACCTTCGGCGAGAGCCACGGCGCCGCGCTGGGCTGCATCGTCGATGGCTGTCCGCCGGGCCTCGAATTGGCCGAGGACGATCTGCAGCGTGACGTCGATCGGCGTCGCGCCGGAACCTCGCAGTTCGTGAGTCAGCGTCGCGAAGACGACACGGTGCGCATCCTCTCCGGCGTGTTCGAGGGGCGCAGCACCGGCACCCCGATCGGCCTGTTGATCGAGAATAGCGACGCGCGCTCGCGCGACTACGAGCGCATCAAGGACCGCTTCCGGCCGGGCCACGCCGACTACACCTATCAGCACAAGTACGGCTTTCGCGACTATCGTGGCGGCGGTCGCTCCTCGGCGCGCGAGACGGTGATGCGAGTGGCTGCGGGGGCGATTGCGCGCAAATACCTGGCCGAACGGCTGGGCGTGCGAATCTATGGTTATTTGAGCCAGATCGGCGACCGTGTGCTCGAGCCGCGCGATCCCCCCGCGGCCTATCGAAATCCGTTCTTCTGCCCGGATCCGGAGCGCGTGCCGGAGCTCGAGCAATTGCTCTGGGACACGCGCAGCGCCGGCGATTCGATCGGTGCGCGCGTCACCGTGATCGCCGAAGGCGTGCCCCCGGGCCTCGGTGAGCCGGTGTTCGACAAGCTCGACGCCGACATCGCGCATGCACTGATGGGCATCAACGCAGTCAAGGCGGTCGAAATCGGTGATGGCGTCGCGGTATCGGCACAGCATGGCAGCACGCATCGTGACGAGCTCACACCCCAGGGGTTTGCTTCCAATCACGCCGGCGGTGTGCTCGGTGGGATATCCTCGGGACAGCCGATCGTCGCGCACCTGAGCCTGAAGCCGACCTCGAGTATCCAGGTGCCTGGACGCACCATTGACGTTGCCGGCAATCCGGTCGAGGTCGTGACCACCGGCCGGCACGATCCGTGCGTCGGACTGCGGGCCACGCCGATTGCCGAGGCGATGCTGGCCATCGTGCTCATGGACCACTATCTGCGCCATCGCGCGCAGAATGCCGATATCAGCTGTCCGACGCCCGATATCGAGCGCGGCGAGCGCGCGGGCAGCTAAGTAAGCGTGCGAGCAGTCGACAGGAGTACAGGCGGACGATGAGCAGGTCTTTTCGGGTGGCGGTAGTCGGGGCAACGGGGCTCGTGGGCGAGACCATGATCAAAGTGCTCGAGGAGCGCAGATTTCCGGTCTCCGAACTGCGGGCGCTGGCCAGTAATCGCTCGCTCGGCCGATCAGTCGGTTTCCGCAGCCGCTCGGTACCGGTCGAGGAATTGTCGAGCTTCGATTTCTCGCGCGCCGACATCGGACTGTTCTCGGCCGGCAGCAGCGTCTCCGCGGAGTTCGCGCCCAAGGCCGCGCAGGCGGGCTGCATCGTCATCGACAATACCGCCCATTTCCGCTATGAGGACGACATCCCGCTGGTGGTGCCCGAAGTCAACCGCCACGCGATTGCTCACTACCGCGGCCGCAACATCATTGCCAATCCGAACTGCTCGACGATTCAAATGCTGGTCGCGTTGAAGCCGATTCACGATGCGGTCGGCATCGAGCGAATCAATGTCGCAACCTATCGATCGGTCTCGGGTGCCGGCAGGGAGGCCGTGGAAGAACTGGCTGCGCAGACCGCGGCGCTGCTGAACGGCCGGCCGATCGACCCGCCGACGCAGATCGCCAAGCAGATTGCGTTCAACTGTGTGCCGCAGATCGATCAGTTCCAGCCGAACGGCTACACCAAGGAAGAGATGAAGATGGCCTGGGAGACCCGCAAAATCCTCGAGGAGCCCTCGATACGGGTGAACGCCACGGCTGTGCGGGTGCCGGTGTTCTATGGCCACTCCGAGGCGGTCCATATTGAGACGCAGCGCAAGATTTCGGCCGCCGACGCCAGGGGCTTGCTCGAGCGGGCGCCGGGTGTGACGGTTCTCGATGAGCGTGTGGCGGGGGGGTACCCCACTGCGGTTACTGAAGCAGCGAACCACGACACGGTTTACGTGGGCCGTATTCGCGAAGATATGTCGCATGAACGCGGCCTCGACCTATGGATTGTGTCCGACAACATTCGCAAGGGTGCCGCCACGAACAGCGTGCAAATTGCCGAGATTTTGGTGTCCGAGTATTTATAAGTTATATTGCGCCGTACATATGCGCACTGTTTGGATGCGGTGCTAATTATATATTTTCT
>DASYNV010000110.1:0-12277 GCA_036008365.1 Steroidobacteraceae bacterium
TCATCGAGCAGCATGAACCGTGGCTCGGCCGCCAGCGCGCGGGCGATCTCGACGCGGCGGCGCTCCCCGCCCGAGAGCGACAAGCCCAGGCTCTTGTGCACGTGACCGATGCGCAGCTCCTCGAGCAACTCCTCGAGCCGCGCCTCGCGCTCGGCCCGGTCGAGCTCGCCGCGCAACTCGAGAATGGCCATGACATTGTCGGCCACCGAGAGTTTGCGGAACACGGACGCTTCCTGCGGCAGGTAACCGATGCCGAGGCGGGCACGCTGGTCGATGCTCAGTGCGGTCAGGTCGCGATCGTCGAGCAGGATCGAGCCGCCATCGGCCGGCACCAGCCCGACGATCATGTAGAAGGCCGTGGTCTTGCCGGCGCCATTGGGGCCGAGCAGCCCCACGACCTCGCCGGTGTGAATCTCGAGCGACAGGTCACGTACCACGGTGCGCGATCGATAGCTCTTGCGCAGCGAGCGCGCCGACAGCAGCGTCATGGTCGGCTGGCCGCCGAGGTGCATTGATTGGGAGCGGCCGCACGAATGGTGCCGTGCACGCGGCCGCCATCGCCCGGGTCGCTCTCGGCGCGCACGCGCTGCGAGCCGATGTCGTACCAGATATGGCCGCTGGTGATGTCGTTGCAGCCATCCGAAAACCAACTATCGCCGTCGAATTGCAGCTCGTTGCGCACCATGTTGAAGTGGATGGCGCGCGCATGGCCATGCGCCGTCTGGCCGTTGTCGAGCACGTGCTCGAACTCGGCCGGCGCCCCCTCGGCCGTCATCGAGTCAATGCGCTTGCTGGCGAACTGCACCGTGGCTTTGTCGGCGCGCAGCTCTCCCTCGGGTATGAACACCTGCACGTGCCCGGTCAGCACCCAGCCGCTGCTGCCGAAGTCGCGGCCACTGCCTTCGGCACGATCGGCCTTGAGACGGCTGACCCCGCGACTCATGTCGACCAGGTCCAGGTCGTAGAGCACCAGTCGGCTGGGATCGCTCTCGGCGTGAGATGCGATGTAGCACAGTGGTGCCTCATGACAGGGCAGAGCGTCCGCACGGGTCTCGGCGGCGCCGGTCTCGCCGGCGTGCGCAGGCCCGAGCGCCGCCAACAGGTTCGCCGCCGCCAGCAGCGCGGCCGCCAGCCGCGTCGCCGCGCTCAGTGGATCAATGAAACAGGACACCGTGCACCTTGGACGACAGCGTCAGCGAATCGTTCTTCAGGTCGGCGCGCATGCCGTGGCCGTCGAGGCGGTCGCCGCCCGAACTGACGTGCACCATGACCGGCGAAGTCGCGACCTGCTGCGTCATGTCGAGATGCAGTTCCTCGGTATCGATGTGCATGATCATCCGCGAGCCGGGTGGCTGGCCTTCGGCGTGAACGTTGCCGGCGAGCTCGGCGGTGTGTGCGTCCTGCGGCATCTGACCGCGCTGCGCCGTCAGGGTCCAGTGATTGCCATTCTGGATCGGGTAGTCGATCTTGGGAGCGGTCAGAAAAATAGTGCCCTGGGGCTGAGGCTGCTCGATGCGGTCCGCATCCAGCCGATACAACGGCAGTCCGTCTTCGCCGGTTTCGATCAGTTGTGCGTGCACGGCGGCGAAGCCGGGCTCCGCCGAGCCGAATTCGGCCGCGACACTATCGCTGCTGCCACTGTCGGCTTCCTGCAGGTACAGCAGCGCGGCCAGAATGGCTACCGAGCCGAGCGCGAACAGCAGGCGCAGGATCATCGGCGCCTCCGCAATGGTCGCGCCGGCGACTGCGCGGCCAGCAGCCAGTCGCAGACTTCGCGTACCGCGCCGGCGCCGCCGCGCTGGCGCGTGCGGCGGTGCGCCACGGCGGTCGCGACCGGATGGGCATCGGCCACCGCGACGGCCAATCCCGCGAGCTGCAGCATCGGCACATCGGGCTCATCATCGCCGACGCAGATGCACTGCGCGGGTTGCAGTTTCAGCGTCGACAGCAGCCGCGACAGCGCCGCACCCTTGTCGCCGACACCAAGCAGCACGTGCCGGACACCGAGTTCCTGGCAGCGCCGCTGCGTGGCCGGCGACTCGCGGCCCGAGATCACCGCGACATCGATGCCGGACGAGATCACGGCCTTGATGCCGTAGCCGTCGCGCGCATGAAAGCTCTTGCCGTGCTCGCCGTGGGCGTCGTACTCGAGCCGACCGTCGGTCATGACGCCGTCCACGTCCAGCACCAATAGACGCATTGCGGCGAGCGAGGCGGCGCGCGGGCGCGCTGCGCGCGCGGTCCTCAAACCACACCAGCCCGCATCAGATCGTGGACATTCAGCGCGCCGATCAGGTGCTCTTCGGCGTCGGTAACCACCAGCGCCGTGATCCGATGCGCTTCCATGAGCGCAGCGGCCGCGGCAGCGAGCTCGTGCGCGCCGATGCGGCGGCCGCCCGGTGTCATGAGCTCCCGCATCGGCGTCTGGTGCAGATCGATGCGCCGATCGAGCGCACGCCGCAGGTCGCCGTCGGAGAACACACCGATCACGCGCTGCTGCTCATCGACGACCGCGGTGAGCCCCAAGCCCGTGCGTGTCATCTCGAGCAATGCCGCCGACAACGGGGTGTCGGGGCGCACGCGCGGCAGGGCTTCACCCCGCCGCATGATGTCCTCGACTCGCGTCAGCAGCCGGCGGCCGAGGCTGCCGCCCGGATGTGATCGCGCGAAATCCTCGGCCGAGAAGCCGCGTGCTTCGAGCAGCGCCACCGCCAGCGCGTCGCCCATGACCAGGGCGGCCGTGGTGCTCGCGGTCGGCGTCAGGTTGTGCGGGCAGGCTTCCTGCGGCACGGCGACATTGAGGTGCACGTCGGCCGCCCGCGCCAGCGTCGAGAGCGGATCGCCGGTCAGCGCCAGCAACGGCACCCCCAGGCGCTTCACTTGCGGCAGCAGGGTCAGCACTTCGACGGTTTCGCCGGAATTGGACAGCGCCAGCAGCAGATCGCCTCGGGTCAGCATGCCGAGGTCGCCGTGATTGGCTTCCCCGGGGTGCAGAAAGAAAGCCGGACTGCCGGTGCTGGCGAGCGTCGCCGCGACCTTGTGGGCAATATGACCGGATTTGCCCATGCCCGTGACGACGATGCGGCCGCTGCAGCGCAGGCACAGCCGGCAGGCGCGCGCGAAGCTCTCATCGAGTCCAGCGCGCAGCGACTCGAGTGCCGCGGCCTCGATTTCAATCGTGCGGCGCGCGGTCTGCAGCAGGGACTGATCCGAGGGGGTGCTGTGTTCTACGGCGTTCATAGTGGCTCTCGCGCCGCGCATGATAGCGCCTCGGGGCGGTGCACCTTAAGATCGCGATCTACCATGACGCCACAACAGATCGCGGAACTGATTCGGGCGGCGCTGCCGCGGTCGCAGGTCGACGTGCGCTCGGACGATAACACGCACTTCTCGGCGCGGCTCATCGGGCCGGAATTCGCGGGCCTCAAGCCGCTGGCACGCCATCAGCTGGTGTACCGGGCGCTCGGCGCGCGCATGGGCAATGAGATTCATGCGCTCACGATCGAAGCCTTCACGCCGCAGGAGTGGGCGGCGCGCGCGCAGTCCGGGGGATCGCCCCAGAGTGGATAAGCTGCAGATCACGGGCGGTATCCCGCTCGAGGGCGAAGTGCGCATTTCCGGCGCCAAGAACGCCACGCTGCCGATCCTCGCCGGCGCGCTGCTGGCCGACGGTCCGGTCACGATCGGCAACGTGCCGCACCTGCAGGACGTCACCACCACCATCGAACTGCTCGGCCGCATGGGCGTGACCGTGACCATCGATGAGCGCATGCGCATCGAAGTCGACGCAGGCACGATCCGCGAATACTTCGCCCCGTACGAGCTGGTCAAGACCATGCGCGCCTCGATCCTGGTGCTGGGGCCGCTGCTGGCGCGTTATGGGCGCGCGGATGTCTCACTGCCCGGCGGCTGCGCGATCGGTGCGCGCCCGGTGAATATCCACGTCGCCGGTCTGCAGGCGATGGGTGCCGATATTCACATCGAAGGCGGCTACATTCGCGCCCGTGCCGAGCGGCTCAAGGGAGCGCGCCTGGTGCTCGATGCGGTCACGGTCACGGGCACCGAGAACCTGATGATGGCAGCCTGCCTGGCCGACGGTGAGACCGTGCTCGAGAATGCCGCGCGCGAGCCTGAAGTGGTCGATCTGGCCAATTTCCTGATCGCCATGGGCGCGCAGATCCGCGGCGCCGGCACCGATCGGATCGCCATCGAAGGTGTGCGCCGTCTGACGGGCGTGCACTACGAGGTGCTGCCGGACCGCATCGAGGGCGGTACCTACCTGGTCGCCGGCGCCATCACCGCGGGTCACGTGCGCATCAAACACACCAAGCCCGAACATCTCGATGCGGTGATCGTCAAATTGCGCGAGGCCGGCGCCACCGTGAATACCGGCGACAACTGGGTCGAGGTCGACATGCGCAAGCGCCGGCCGCGTGCCGTGGACGTGCGCACCGCGCCGTACCCGGCCTTTCCAACCGACATGCAGGCGCAGTTCGCGGCTCTCGACACGATCGCCGAGGGCGTCGGCACCGTGGTGGAGACGATCTTCGAGAACCGCTTCATGCACATGCTCGAGATGCGGCGTATGGGTGCCGAGATCCGGCTCGAGGGCAACACCGCGATCATCCACGGCGTCTCGCGTCTGACCGCGGCACCGGTCATGGCGACCGACCTGCGCGCCTCCGCGAGCCTGGTGCTGGCGGGCCTGGTGGCCGAAGGTCGCACCGAGATCGAGCGTATTTATCACATCGATCGCGGCTACGAGACCATCGAGGAAAAGCTGGCGCAGCTCGGCGCCCGCATCAAGCGCGTGCCGAACTAGACTCCCGGCCACGCAGCGCACGCAGCACCGTGGTATCAGCTCGGTTGCGGGCGCTCGGTGACAGCCAGCGTTGCGTCGAGCTCGTTCTGGCCGCGCAGCAGGTGCAGTTGCACGTGGCTGCCGGGTTTCTTGGCGGCGATCTGCGCCAGGGCTTCCTGCGCGCTGTGCACCGCCTTGCCATCGACCTTCGTGACGATGTCGCCGATACGCAGGCCGGCATCGACCGCAGGACTGCTGCGATAAAGATTGGTGATGACCACGCCGGCGCGCGACAGGCCGAGCTGCTGCGCCTGCTCGTCGCCAACGTCCTCCGGCACGATGCCGGTCCAGCCGCGGATCACGCGGCCGTGGTCGAGGATTTCGTCCATGACACCGCGGGCCAGATTCACCGGTATCGCGAAGCTGATGCCTTCGACGCTGATGTCCCCGCCGTTGTTCTTGCCGAGCACTGCCGTGTTGATGCCGATCAGATCGCCCAGCGTGTTGATCAGTGCGCCGCCGGAGTTGCCGGCGTTGATGGCGGCATCGGTCTGAATGAAATCTTCAAAGGTGGCCACGCCGAGCTGGCTGCGGCCGGTCGCGCTGACGATGCCGTGCGTGACGGTCTGCGACAAACCGAGCGGATTGCCGATCGCCAGCACGCCGTCACCGACCTGCAGTTGATCCGAGCGCCCGAAAGGCATCACGGGCAGCTGCTTGAGCTTGATCGACAGCAGCGCGAGATCGGTATCCGGGTCGCGGCCCACGACCACTGCGCGCGTCACGCGGCCGTCGGCCAGCGTCACCATGATGGTATCGGCATTTGCGATCACATGATTGTTGGTGATGATGTGACCGCTGGCATCCACGATCACGCCCGAGCCGAGCGCGCGCTCGACGCGACGCCGGTACAGCGGCCGCAGATCACCGAACAGCTGCGCCAGCGCCGAGGGCGTGATCTGCTCCGTGACCAGGCGCGCGGTGGAGATGTTTACCACCGCCGGCGCGGCGCGGCGCACCGCGGCCGCGTAGGATTCGGCCGCGATGCCGTTGCCGGTGCGCGCTGCCGCGACCGCTGACTCCGACGAGGGCTCGCGCCCCGGACCCGAGGCGCCCGATGCCGTGGTTGCGACTGCGGCCTCCGAGTGGTGCGTATCGGCAGCGGGCGCGGACTGCTGCGTCGAGGACCTCGTCGGCGCCGCGGGCCGCAGCAGCAGCTGCGGGTCCACGAATACGATGATAAAGGCCAGCGCCAGCCCGCCAATGATGCTGCCGGCAAGAAAGATCGCTGCGCGTCCGATGGCGTGCATCTGCATGAGTTATCGGGGCGGTCAGCCCACAGTCGGGCCCGAAGGGTTGTGTATAATGCGACACTTCCCGGGCACAACGTAGCTATGTTGAGCGCGCGGCCGAATTTTACCGCTGGCGGGCAATGAGAGTGACGCAGAAATGACTGATGTTCCTGCAACAGCTGGCCCGGACATCGACGAGAACCGTAGAAAGTTTCTGACCATGGCCACCAGCGCGGTGGGCGGTGTCGGCGCGGTGCTCGCGGCCATCCCGTTCGTCGAATCCTGGCAGCCCTCGGAGCGCGCCCGCGCGCTCGGCGCGCCCGTGGTCATCGACATCAGCAAGCTCGAGCCCGGCCAGATGATTACACCGACCTGGCGCAAGCAGGTCATCTACATCGTCGGACGCAAGAAGGCGCTGGTCGAGCAGCTTGCCAAGAGCGATCACGATCTGAAGGACAAGGATTCCAAGGACTCGATTCAGCCGACGTACGCGCAGAACGAAATGCGCTCGCGCCGCGAGGACGTGCTGGTGCTGATTGGTATCTGCACCCACCTGGGCTGCCTGCCGAAGACGTTTTTCGATCCGGGTGATCCGGTGCTCGGCGCCAGCTGGCCGGGCGGATTCCGCTGTCCGTGCCACGGCTCGCGCTTCGATCTGGCCGGGCGTGTGTTCAAGGGCTCTCCGGCCCCGACCAATCTGAGCGTGCCGCCCTACAGCTATAAGAATGAGCACACGCTCGTAATCGGTCTCGACCAGGCACCGGCCTCCTCAGGAGCCGCCTGATGGCGAACGACGCTTATCCCGCCAAGCCCGGGATCTGGGGCTGGATCAACCGGCGGCTGCCGGTCGATGCGTTCATGCGCAGCCAGGTGCTCGAGTACTACGCACCCAAGAATTTCAACTTCTGGTATTTCTTTGGCTCGCTCGCGATGCTGGTGCTGGTGATGCAGCTCGTCACCGGCATCTTCCTGGCGATGTTCTACAAAGTCGGTGAGAATACCTCGTTCGACTCGGTCGAATTCATCATGCGCGAGGTGAACTTCGGCTGGCTGCTGCGCTACCTGCACTCGACCGGCGCTTCGGCCTTCTTCCTGGTGATCTACCTGCACATGTTCCGCGGCATCATGTACGGCTCGTACAAGGCGCCGCGCGAGCTGCTGTGGCTGTTCGGCATGATCATCTACCTCGCGCTCATGGCCGAAGCGTTCTTGGGCTACGTGCTGCCCTGGGGCAACATGTCCTTCTGGGCCGCGACCGTGATCATCAATCTGTTCGGAGCCGTCCCGGTTGTCGGGCCGGCCCTGGTGGAGTGGATCCGCGGCGACTACGGCATCGCCGATGCGACCCTCAATCGCTTCTTCTCGCTGCACGTGGTGGCCTTGCCGCTGCTGCTGCTGCTGCTGGTGGCCCTGCACCTCGTGGCGCTGCACGAAGTCGGCTCGAACAATCCCGACGGTGTCGAGATCAAGGACAAGAAGAACGCGCAGGGCATACCGCTTGATGGCATTCCGTTCCATCCCTACTACACCGTCAAGGATCTGTTTGGTACCGGCGTATTCCTGACGCTGTTCTCGATCGTGGTGTTCTTCACCCCGACCTTCGGCGACCTGTTCCTGGAGAAGGCGAACTTCGAGCCGGCCGATCCGCTGTCGACGCCCGATCCGATCTCGCCATCGTGGTACTTCACCCCGTACTACGCGATCCTGCGCTCGTTTCCCGATAAAGGAGCCGGCGCCGTGGCGGTGCTGATTGCCGTGTCGGCGTTCTTCTTCCTGCCGTGGCTGGATCGCTCGCCGGTAAAGTCGATTCGCTACCGCGGCTGGATCTACAAGACCTTTCTGACCCTGTTCGTGCTGTCCTTCCTCGGTCTGATGTACCTGGGGCTGCAGCCGGCGCAGGGAATCTACGTGATGCTGTCGCGGATCTGCTGCGTGCCGTACTTCGCCTTCTTCATTCTGATGCCCCTCTACAGCCGCTGGGATCCGGTCAAGCCCGTGCCTGAACGAGTCACTTTTCATGCGTAAGTTTGCGACCTGCCTGCTGGCCATGAGCCTGCTGCCGTTGGCGGCTCTGGCCGGTGAATCCACCGCCGCCGGCCCGGCTGCCGGCGAAGAGCAGAAGCCGGCCGAGTGGGACAGCTGGCATGCGCGCAATTCGCTCGGCGATCTGTCGTCGCTGCAGCGGGGCGCGCGCAATTTCATGAACTACTGCAACGGCTGCCACGCCATCAAATACATGCGCTATCAGCGCATGGCCGATGACCTCAAGATTCCGACCAGCGTGCTGGAAAAGGACCTGGTCGCGCCCGGCAGTCAGCCGCTCGACTACATCACCACCAGCCTGCCGCCGGACGATGCCGTCAACTGGTTCGGCAAGATGCCGCCGGATCTGTCGCTGATCACGCGCTACAAGGGCGTCGATTACGTCTACCAGTTCCTGAAGACGTTCTACGCCGATCCTGCGAGCACCACCGGCACCAACAATCTGGCCCTTCCGGGTGCGGCGATGCCGGCGGTGCTGTCGGATCTGAGCGGTGTGAACCAGGCGGTGTTCAAGCAGGTCAAAGACGGTAGCAAGGAGTTCGATCATTTCGAGCCGCTGGTAACCGGCAGCATGACCGCGGCAGAGTACGACCAGTTCGTGCGCGACACCGTCAACTTTCTCGACTATGTTGGCGAGCCGACGCAGCTCCAGCGGCAATTCATCGGCATCTGGGTGGTACTGTTCCTGGTACTGCTCACCTGGCTGAGCTTGCTGCTGAAGAACGAGTACTGGAAGGACCTGCATTGAGCTGAGGTCATTGCGCCGTGCGCGGTCTGATTCGGGACCGCGCTGATCGCTCGGTCCATCAGGAGAGCTGATTCGTGTCCAGTCGCCGCGCAGTCATGACGCTATTTTCGGCCCCCGATGAGCCTCACAGCCATCGGACCCGGATCGTGCTGGCGGAAAAAGGCGTCGAGATCGACATCATCGATGTCGTGCCGGGCCGCTATCCCGAGGATCTGCTCGACCTCAATCCCTATCACAGCCTGCCGACGCTGGTGGATCGCGATCTGGTGCTCTACGACTCGCGCGTGATCATCGAGTATCTCGACGAGCGCTTTCCGCACCCGCCGCTGATGCCGGTCGACCCGATCCTGCGGGCACAATTCCGCCTGGCGCTGTATCGCATCGAGCGCGACTGGTACGGCCTGGCGCAGCAGATCGACGAGGACCACGACAAGAAGCACGCCGCGCGCAACAAGAAAGTGCTGCGCGATGCCATTCTGCAGAGCGCCGATGTGTTCAAGGTCAAACCATTCTTTCTGAGTGATGAATTCTCCCTGGTCGACGCCAGCATCGGACCGATCCTGTGGCGCCTGCGGCGTTACGAGATCGATCTGCCGCCGCAGGCGCAGGCGCTTGCGAAGTACGCCAGCGTACTGTTCTCCCGGCCATCGTTCCGCAGCAGCCTGTCGGACGCGGAGATCGAAATGAGGGCTGGCTGATGACCTCCCGCAAGCCCAGCGACAGCGGTGCCGTGTCCCGGCGGCCGTACCTGCTGCGCGCGATGCACGAGTGGATCAACGATAGCGGACACACACCGCACGTGATCGTCGATGCGCTGCGCGCCGGCGTGGAAGTGCCCTCCGCTTACATCAAGGACGGCAAGATCGTGCTCAATCTGTCGATGACGGCGACCCAGCGACTGCAGCTCAAGAACGACGGCATCGAGTTCGATGCGCGTTTCGCCGGCGTCGCGCACCATGTGCGCGTGCCGATGGCAGCCGTGCTCGGTGTATACGCGCGCGAGACCGGGGAGGGCATGATTTTCTCCGAGGCGGAGAGCGAGCCCACGCCGCCAGGCCCGTCGCAGCCGGAGGGGCCGCAAGCGACGCCGAGCGAAGCTCGGCGCCCGAAACTCACCGTGGTCAAGTAGCCGCGAGCGACTAGTCCGCATCGAAGGCCGACTCGATCCACTCGATCGGACTGTCCGAGGCACTCAGCAGCAGGATATCGAAGCGCACGGCGAGCGCTGCCAGTGCCGGCTGACGCCGCAGCAGATAGCCCGCGGCGCGCACGATTCGCGCGCGCTTGGCCGGCGTGATGCTGGCGGCGGCGCCGCCGAAATCGGCGCGCGATCGCAAGCGGACCTCGGCGATCACCAGCACCTGCGCGCGTTGGGCGACGAGATCGAGCTCGCCGGCGCGGCAGCGGAAATTGCGCGCCAGCAGCGTGAATCCAGCGCGCTGCAACAGCTCCGCGGCGCGCCTCTCGGCGTCTTGCCCCAACTTCCGGCGATCTGGCGTGTACACCAGCGGCATCGTGGGCCGCGAAGCCGGCGCGCGTCAGCCATGCCAAACAATCCTGTCCATAGCGATATGCAGACTGTGTCAACCGGCAAGTTGCCAGTGCAGGTGCCGGCATTTGACGCCGCTGCGGGCGTCAGTTCGGTGCGGGGTCGCTGAGTCGTCGCGGCTCGCCGTTGCGGACCTGGACCCAGATCAGATCGCGCCGTACGCGTCGATCGGCATCGAAATGCAGGGTGCCCGTGAGTCCCGCGACCTGCGCATCGGCGGGACTGCGGCCCTTGGCCGACATCGCCACCATCAGCTGACAGGCGTCGTAGCCGAACGCGAACAGCCGGCTGCGCCAGGCGGCGCGGCTCTCCCACGCCTGCGAGATGCTGTTGCGGATCTGGTCGATGCTGCCGTCGCCGCTGACCATCCATGGCATGTCCGGGAACATCAGGCCGTCGATGTCCTGATTGGATGCCGTGGAATCGGGCTCGTAGGCGTTGGAAAGCGTATAGCTCGGGACATCCCCGGCGTAGAAGAACTTGAGCTGCGGCTCGATCAGGCGCGCGGTGGTGGCGCTCGGCGCCGCGACGAACACGAATTCGATATCGGCCCGCCGCCGCGGCTCGAAATTGAGCTTACCGCCGAGCACGCTCTGCAGCCGCTGGTGGCGCGCCACGCTGTCATCGACGTGCAGCACGCTCTGCAGCTCGCTGCCGTAGTCGTGATCGGACGGGTTGTAGGTCGCGGTGGCGATCAGAGTGCCGCCGCCCGCGACCAGCTCGCGCGTGAACGCATCGGCGACGCGCGTGCCCCAGTCGCCGCGCGGGATCAGCGCGATGCCGCGATGGTGTCCGTCGGCGATCATGCGGTGGGCCACCATCTGCGCCTCCTCCTCGGGTGAGAGCGCAAACTGATAAAAGCCATTGGGCGCCGGCCGGTCAGGCGGCAGGAAGTTGAGGGCCAGCACCGGTACCGCCTGCGGACCGGTATTGGCGACCGAGGCGACGTCCTCGCGCGTCAGCGGTCCGACCACGAAGCTGCTGCCCGCGGCACGCGCCTCTGACAGCGCCTCGGGTCCCGGCAGCGCACCGGTGTCGTACAGCCGCAGATCCGGCCGGTTGGCGGCCGGCAACTGGTAGTACGCGCTCAGAAAGCCGTCGCGCACGGTCGAAGCCTGTGCCGCCGCAGCTCCGGTGAGCGGCAGCAGCAGCGCCACGCGCGCTCCGAGCGCCGTCGTCGGCAGCTGACTCGGGAAGGCCTGCGACAGGACCTCGTCCGCCGGGTGGTTGGGATAGCGCGCGCGCCAGCGCGCCGCGTCCGCATCGGCCGTCAATGAGGCGCCACGCGCCTGGGTCGCAATCGAGCCCAGCTCCAGCCAGCCCCGCACGATCGGATCCTGGCTGGCCTGGGGCTCGAGCTTGAGGCCATCATGGTCGCGCGCATCGCGCAGCGCGGCCAGCAGCTGCGAGCGCAGCCCGGTGCGCTCGCTGGCGCTGGCGAGATGCTCGCCGGCCATCTCGGCCAGCACGGCATCGACCGGTCGCCCTGCGGCCAGCGCGATGCGTATCTTGAGCAGGAAGAATCGCTGCGAGCCGGCAGCCGCCGTCGGTTCGGGCAATGCCGCGATCCGCTGCCAGGCCTCCTGCGGCCGCTGGGCGTCCAGCGAGCTCTCGGCGTTGAGCAGACCGCGCTCGGCGGATTGCGCCGGCGTCACCGCCACAGCGTTGAGGCGCGACAGCACGCGCGTGGCGTCGGCGGCGCGGCCGGCGGCCAGCCACTCGCGCGCCGCGGCGAGCAGTGAATCCACCTGAATCGGGGGCGATTGGGTGGCCGCCTGCGTCTCGTATTGGGCGGCCGAGCGCGCATGATCGATGATCGCGCCGGGTCCCTGGCCCGGCATCGC
>DASYNV010000111.1:0-5852 GCA_036008365.1 Steroidobacteraceae bacterium
GTCGATGACCGGGATGTAGACCAGGTGCGTCTGCTCGCTATAGGACATCGGGTTCCAGGTATGGGCACCGGACCACGATGGATAGATCGTCTTCGGTTTGGCGTACCAGTCCGCTTGCGAGGTCACGATGGGACGGCCGCTCTTGAGATCGACGTGTGTCGCCCAATTGACGTAGGTGAAGCTGTTGGCGGAAAGCAGCCGACCGCTCTTGCGATCGAGTACGTAGTAGAAACCGTTTTTGTTCGCCTGCATCAGCACCGGACGCGGCTTACCGCCGATCTTGATATCCGCCAGAACGAATTTCTGCACCGCATCGAAGTCCCAGCTGTCGCGCGGTGTGGTCTGGTAGTACCACGCCATGCGGCCGGTATCGGCGTGCAGCGCCACGATCGATGCCGTGTACAGCGCGTCCAGCCGGGCGCTGCCCAGTTGCCGCAGATCATAGGGCGCTGCGTTGGCAGTGCCGAGGTACACCAGCTTCAGGTTCGGGTCGTAGGCGAGGCCGTCCCAGACTGTGCCGCCACCGTTGAATTCCGGTGGCCGGTGCGGGTCCCAGGTCTTATTCGCAGCCGCGAGCTCCGGGTTCTCGTAGGGCTGCCCGACCGGGGGTGGCACTGTAAAGAAGCGCCATTTGAATGCGCCGGTTTCGAGATCGTAGGCGGCAATGTAGCCGCGCACGGCAATATGCCCCATGTCGGCGCCGCCATTGCCGATCACCACCACATCCCCCGCGATTTGCGGCGCGCCGGTGCTGGCGTAGGGCAGCCTGTGATCGATCAGCGTATCGGCTTCCCAGATCTGCGCCCCGGTGGCGGCATTCAAGGCATGCAGATGGCCGTCGACCGAGGCCACATAGACTTTGCCCTTCCAGACCGCAACGCCGCGATTGACCAGATCGCAGCACGGGTTGCGCGCGTAGATGTAGTCCATCTGCGGCACGAAGCGCCAGAGCTCGCGGCCGGTGGCGGCATCCAGGGCGTAGACATAGCCCCAAGTGCCCGAGGTGTACATGACACCGTCGACCACGATCGGCGTGGCCTCCTGGCCGCGGTCGGTGCCGAGGTCGTACTGCCAGGCAAAGCCGAGCCGCTCGAGGTTGCCCGCATCGATGTTCTTGAGCGGCGAGTAGTAACTGCCCCCCTGATCGCGACCGCCGGTAAACCAGTTCTGCGGCTCGCGATCGGCCGCCGACAGCCGCGCATCATCGACATCGCCGGCAATTCGCGCAGCGAGCGCAGGGGTGGTGCCGATCGTCAGTGCCGCGTACGCCAGCAGTCGAAGCGTTCCGCGCGTCAGATGCGGGCGCGCTGATGTTGCAGACAAGATGCGCTCTCCTCCCAGGGGTCACATGAATCATAGCATCCGCGCTGCGCCCGATGAGGGCTCAGCAGCGAACGCGCAGGCTCTTTGGATCGTAGAGAGGCGCCAATGACGCACGCGCGGGAACGCGGCGCGCATTGATCTGAATCTCGTAGGCGCCATCGCGCACGTAATCGTCGCTGACGCCTGCGGGGTTCTCCAGGTAGCCGAGCGCGACGGCCGCGCCGAGGGTGTGTCCGTACATCGCGGAGGTGGTGTAGCCATTGATGGCGCCGTCGCGAAAGACCGGCTCGTTGTGATAAAGCATCGCATCGGAGTCTTCGAGCAGGAACTGCACCAGCCGCCGCTTGGGGACACCGGCCTCGCGCCGCTGCAACAGGGCATCGCGGCCGATGAAGCCACGGGGCTTGTCCCAGGCGCAGGTGAAGGCCAGCCCGGCCTGCAGCGGATCATCGTCGGGACCGATGTCGTGCGACCAGTCGCGATAGGCCTTTTCGATCCGCAGCGAATTGAGCGTGTGATAACCGCAATGGCGCAGGCCGTGCGCCGCGCCTGCGGCGATCAGCGCATCGTAGACCGGCAACGCAAACGGGGTCGGTATGTACAGTTCCCAGCCGAGCTCGCCAACGTATGTCAGCCGCACCGCGAGCGCACTTTGATAGCCGATCTGTATCTCCCGGCAGCTGCCGAACGGAAAGGCCTCGTTGGCGAGATTCTGGGGAGTCAGCTGCTGCAGCAGCGCGCGCGAGGCAGGCCCCTGAATATTGAGCATCGCGTAGCCGCCTGTGACGTCGGTCAGGAAGCAATGCGCCTCCGGCGGCGTGTGATTGCGAATCCAGGCCTCGACGTGGGTCTGAGTGAAGGCCGCAGTCACGATCAGGAAGCGGTCCTCGGCGAGCCGCGCAATCGTCAGATCGGATTCGATCCCGCCGCGCGTATTGAGGAACTGCGTGTAGACGATGCGGCCTGGCGGCACGCTGAGCGAGGCGGTCGCAATCCGATTCAGTACAGCTTCGGCATCACGGCCCTGGACCATCAGTTTCGCAAACGAGCTCTGCTCGAACAGTCCGACCCGCTCACGCACGGCGCGGTGTTCTTCCGCATTGTTGTGGAACCAGTTCTGACGCCCCCAGCTGTATTGGTACTGCGCGATCTGGCCTGCATTTGCGTACCAGTTGGGCCGCTCCCAGCCGGCGGATTCGCCGAAGCAGGCGCCCGCGGCAGCCAGCCGGTCGTGCAGGATGCTCTGTTTGACGTTGCGAGCGCTCTGCCATTGCCGATACGGCCAATGATCCTGGTAGCCGATGCCAAGGGATTCGACCGTGCGATCGAGCAGGTAGCGGCTGTTGTCCTGCCATGCGTGCAGCCGGCGGATGTCCACCGACCAGACATCCATCGGGGCGTGACCGTCGACGATCCACTGCGCCATCACGAAACCGGCGCCGCCACCGGAGAGGATGCCGAGCGAATTGAATCCCGCCGCCACGAAGAAGCCCTTGAGGGCGGGCGCCTCGCCCATGATGTAGTTGTGATCGGGCGTGAACGACTCGGGACCGCAGAACAGCAGCTTGATGCCGGTGTCGGTCAGCATCGGCACGCGCCGCATGGCCTGCTCGATATGCGGATACATCCGATCCCAGTCCGGCGGGATGTCGCCGAAGCAGAAATCCTCGGGGATGCCCTGCTGTCCCCAGGGCTTCGCCACCGGCTCGAACAGGCCGACCATGATCTTGCCGGCTTCTTCACGGATGTAGGCGCCGTTGCACGGGTCACGCAGAATCGGCAGCAGCGGATGCACACCCTCGACCGGCTCCGAGATCAGGTAGTAGTGTTCGGCCGCCTGCAACGGCACCTGCACGCCCGCGAGCGCGCCGACCTGCCGCGCCCACATGCCGGCGCAATTGACCACGATTTCGGCGCCGACCGGGCCGCGCTCGGTCTCCACACCGCTGACCCGCCCTTTATCGCGCCGGATACCGGTGACACGCGTGTGTTCCGTCAGCGTCGCGCCGCCCGCGCGCGCGCCCTTGGCGAGCGCCTGCGTCACATCGGCCGGATTGGCGCGCGCATCGTCCGGGAAGTGGAACGCTGCGGCCAGATCGGACACGTCCGCGAGCGGCCACATCGCCTTCACATCCTGTGGCGTGATCTCGTGGCCGTCGACGCCGAATGAGCGTGCGATGTTGACGCCGCGACGCATCTCCTCGGCCTTGTCCGGTGTTGCGGCCAGCTGGATCGATCCACAGGAAATCACGCCCGTGGCTTGCCCGGTTTCAGATTCGAGCCGCCGGTACAGATCCTGCGTGTACTTGGCGAGCCGCGTCTGCGTGACGGTGTCACGCAGCGTCGTGAGCAGCCCGGCCGCATGCCAGGTGGTACCGCAGCTGAGCTGTTTGCGCTCGAGCAGCAGCACGTCGTGCCAACCGAGCTTGGTCAGGTGGTAGGCGATCGAGCAGCCGATGACACCGCCGCCAATGATCACTACCCGCGCGTGAGTCGGTAACGGCCGCTCGTTCATCGCATCGCTCCCTTACATCCTCGCGCGAAGGCTAGAGAGAGATAGCGCGGCGCGCCAGCAGCGCGCGCCGCGCGACCTTCAAAAGGGCAAGAACGCGACAGCAGCAGCAGGATTGCGAAAGACGCTCCGGCACGCGGCCGACACACTGCGCGGATCGGTTGCGTACGGTCGAATCGCGGGGTGCCCATGAGTGTCGATACCTTGTTCGGTGAGCTCAGCGGCCGTCACTACCTCGACGGCCGACCACAGGCGGCGCGCGGCGAGCGCTCGTCGAATATCATCGATCCGGCCACCGAGCAGGTCATCGGCCACTTCACCGATGCAACGCCGGCCGAAGTGGACCATGCGGTGCAGATTGCCAATGCCGCTCAGAAGCGCTGGAACAAGGTCAATTATCACCGCCGCGCCGAACTGTTGCACGAGGTGGCCCAGGCGATGCGCAGGGACCGGCCGGTGGTCGCCGAGATGCTCACGCGCGAGATGGGCAAACCCTACAAGGAGTCGGCGGACGAGGTCAGCTGGTCGGTGACGGCCATCGATTACTACGCCGAGATCGCACGTCACGAGCTCGGCAAGGTGCTGGGTCCCACGGTCGATGCGCAGTTTCACTTTACGATCAAGGAGCCGCTTGGCGTCGTGGTGATCATCCTGCCGTTCAATTACCCACTATGCCTGCTGTGCTGGCAGGCCGCTGCGGCAGTCGCCAGCGGCAACGCGGTAATCATCAAGCCGTCGGATCTCACCACGCTGACGACCTTGCGCTTCATCCAGGCGTTCGACGTTCTGCCGCCGGGGGTGGTGCAGGTGCTCGCAGGGGGCGGCAGCCTTGGCGCGCAGCTCGTGACCCACCCCGACACCCACATGATCGCATTTACCGGCGGCATCGACACGGGCAGGACCGTGGCCGAAAGCTGCGCGCGACTGTACAAGCGTGCACTGATCGAGACCTCCGGCAACGACCCGTTTCTGGTGATGCCGTCGGCCCCGATCGACACCGCTGCACGTGCAGCGGCTTTCGGCGCCTATCTGAACTGCGGCCAGGTGTGCGCTGCGGCCGAACGATTCTACGTACACGAGAAAATCTACGATGCCTTCGTCGAACGATTGATTCACTATGCCGGCCAGGTGCGCATCGGTAACGGTCTCGACAAGGTCGACATGGGTCCGCTGGCATCGGAACGCGAACTTTCACGCTACCAACGCGTCCTGCGCATAGCCAGAGAGCAGGGGATCCGAACCGCAATCGGCGGCGGTCGTCCGCCAGGACTCGACAAGGGCTTTTTCGCACAGGCCACGGTGCTGGTCGATGTACCGGCCGACGCCGCGATCATGGGCCAGGAATCCTTCGGTCCGGTAGCGCCGGTCTCGCGTGTCGGCAGCTTCGATGAGGCCGTCGCGCTCGCCAATCGATCGCGCTATGGGCTCGGCGCCAGCATATATACGCTCGATCTGCCTGAGGCCATGCGTGCCATCAATGAGATCGAAGCCGGCATGGTCTGGGTCAACGCGCCGCTGCTCGACAACGATGCCGGACCGTTCGGGGGCCGCAAGTATTCGGGCATGGGACGGCAGCTCGGCTCCGAAGGCCTCGACAGCTTTCGCCACACGAAATTGGCTATGATCGATCCGGCTGCGAATCCGCACGATTTCTGGTGGTTCCCGTACACCGATGCCGAAGCCTGTCCCGATGACCGACACGCGCCCGGACGGTGAATTGCCCCCCGAGCTCGAGCTAAGGGTCGAGGCGATCGAGCGCGACGACCGGGCTGGCGATCTGACCCCGGCCAGCTGGTTCTGGCTGCTTCTGTTCGGCGTTGTGACCCCGGCGGCGCTGCTGCTCTGGGGATGGTGGGCTTGAGCGCCGAGGCCGATAAGAGCGCATGGCCGCTGTTGCCGTCCGAGCGCAACTGGGGCGCCTGGCGCTTAGGCATAGCACTCGGCACCGCCGCGGCGGCCACCTGGTGCTACATCATTGGTGAGTTCGCCGGCTATTACCTGAATTTCTTCCAGGCTT
>DASYNV010000112.1:0-1594 GCA_036008365.1 Steroidobacteraceae bacterium
AACGCGGGCCATGATGCGGCCCATGATATCGAACCGCGCTGCAGTCAGCGCGGCCCCCGCCGCCGAGCGCGTATATGCGCCGCAAACCAGGACTTCACGCTGACGCGAGGCATCACCCAACCATCCGAGTGCGCCGATAGCAGGCACTCCGCACAGAACAGGCGTGCCAATTGCATGACACGTCTCGATGTAACCCCGACGGCTGCCGGGCAATTGCGGTCTCGCGTCACCTGAGTCAGCAGGTTGACGGCCAGAGTCTCGAGCGCGACGGTCATGATCGAAGTCACTGCCATCTCGACCTGCGGGCGCAGCCAGATCTGCTGAATGAAGTTGAAATGCTGACGGCCGTTCGCGTCCACGTAGTAGCAGAAATACCTACCGGTACCGGCCTCGCGGTCGCCACGCCGCGCCGGGCGCGCTCCTGCGCGACAGGCGACGCCGCGCAGGCGTCCGCCATTGCCGGTGCGCACCGCCGGCGCGACCACCGTGGCCGGCTCGCGCGCGGCGCTCGGGTCCGGACTCCTGCGTACGCGCGGCTTCACGAAGTGCCTCCGATCTTCCTTGTGCTACAATTATAGCACTAGTATATGCCATAATAATGGCAGGTAAAGATGAGATCGCGGGACTGAGCATGGTCCAACCCGGTAAGACGGCGCTGGCGCGCGCCGCCATGACGGCGGTCGAACCGCTGGTCGAGCTGTTTCTGGAGCTCGGCATCACCAGCCCCGAAGCCGAAAGTCTGCTGCGCAGCGTCTTCGTGCACACGGCGCGCGACTGGTTGACCAGGTACAGCACCGGCGATTCCGAGCCTTCCGACGTGCGAGTATCGCTGGTGACCGGTGTGCATCGGAATTTCGTGCGCAGCATTCTGGCCGAGCCGCCACGGATTGCGGCTGCGCGTGAGCAGAAGGGTCACCGAGCCAGCCGGTTGCTCGAGGCGTGGCATTCCGATCCGAAATACCTGGACAGCAGCGGTAAGCCGCGCGATCTGTCGGAGAAGGACCAGGAGCCCAGCTTCAACTCCTTGGCACTCGCCTACGTGCCCGGCGTCGCCCCGAGCATGGTGCTCGGCGAACTGCGTCGCGCCGGATTGGTGCAGATGCTGTCCGAGCACCGCGTACGCGTACGCAACCGCAGCTTTCGTCTGCACGGCATCAATGCCGCCAATATTGCCGAAATGGGCAATCGCGCGCGCGAGCTGCTGGAAACGCTGACGCGTAACCTGCGCCGACCGGACACACCGCTGTTCTGCGATTCGATGCCGGCCATCGAAGTCGATGCGGCCAGAGCCCCCTTCGTTCGCGATCTGATCGCGCGTCGGGCAGGCAATTTTCTCGCGGCCATGGAACAGGAGCTGGCAGTCGAAGCCAGTGGCTCCAGGCGACGACGATCGAGCCAGCGCGTCAGGGTCGGACTGGCGGCGATCGAGACTGAACGCTGAAATGGAATCCGGAGGGAGTCGGTATGAGAGCGACCGGTGACAACACGGGCGGAGCCCGACAGCGACGCAAGTCCCCCGCGCAGCGCCAAGCGGTCGGGAGCGATGAAGGTCTGCGGGAACTGCTGGCGCGGGAGCTGATCGGCGTCTGCATGG
>DASYNV010000113.1:0-1801 GCA_036008365.1 Steroidobacteraceae bacterium
ATATTTGTCTCGCCGGCATCGATGAGATCAAAGGTAAGCGTCAGCCGAAGGCCGCATTGACGGTCAGAGTTTGATCTGACGTAGAGTGATGTTAATGTCGTCGAGGCGGAAGGCGATGGGATCGAACAGCCCACCGCACCATTCGAGCATGGACTGGTGCTCGTCGTGTTTGGGATCATGGATAGCCTGCAGGAAGTCGACGTAACCCGGCGGGCCACCGACGTCCTCGGGCGGGCAGGCATTGGCGCCGTCCAAACACTTGGGTGACTTCAGTCCAGCATCGGGTGGCAAGATCTTCTCGACGGTTACGCGATGTTCCCAACCGTCGCCATAGTCGTAGAGGTAGGTGAAGGCTTTGCGTGCGCCAAGTGCCGCGCCGAGCGTGGTGCGATCTTCACTTTGGATCAATGGCGGGGTGTCGTAATTAGGGTCAGGTATGCCGTAGTGGTCATGACCGACTACGAACTCGTGCAAGTGCCCGCCGGCCCAGCCCATCGTCCACAGCAGCACCACATGGAGTTTGGACAGTTTGATCGAGGCCGGCACCAGGATTCGTCGCCAGATCGCGGGCTCGAGATAAAGCAGTTCGATCCGCAGTTGGTAGATCGGCGCGGCGGCTTTCACGGCGCGCAACGGCGCCTTGCGCGGGGCCGCCATGGCTAGGCTTGTTGGCGCTCGGCGGGTGCCTTGCGCTCAACATTCCAAGGCAGCAGCTCTTCGATGCGATTGATTGGATGCTCGGCAATGCGCTCGAGCACGTAGCGCAGGTACAGGTACGGGTCCATCGTGTTGAGCAGCGCCGTACCAATGAGGCTGTAGATGTTGGCCGCGCGCTCGCCACCGGCGTCCGAGCCGGCAAACAGGTAGTTGCGCCGGCCCAGAACCACCGGCCGGATCGAGCGTTCAGCGCTGTTGTTGTCGATCTCGATACGGCCATCATCCCGATAGCGGGTCAGAGCCGTCCAGCGCACTAGCGCATACCGGATCGCCCCGGCGAGCTCGGACTTCGCGGAGACCGTCTGCAGCGTCGCGGAGAGCCACTGCTGCAGCGCCTCGAGCAGCGGCCCGGCGCGTTCCTGCCTCACCCTGGCCCGCTGGGGTGGAAGGGTGCCTCGAATCTCTCGCTCGATCCCGTACAGCGCGCCGATTCGCCGCAGTGCCTCGGTCGCAATGGGCGAGCGATCGACTACGTAGAGGTCGTAGAACTTGCGCCGCGCGTGCGCCCAGCACGCAGCCTCGAGAACCAGTCCGCTCTCATACAAAGGCGAGAACCCGCCATAGGCATCGGCCTGCAGGATGCCGCGAAAGCGACGCAGGTGCGCTTGCGGATGCTCGCCCTTGCGGTCGGGCGAGTAGCGATACCACACCGCCGGCGGGTCGCAGCTGGCTGCCGGACGATCATCGCGCACGTAGGTCCATAAGCGCCCGGTCTTGGTCTTGCCGCGCCCGGGATCGAGCACCGGCACCGGCGTATCGTCAGCATGCAGCTTCTCGGCGGCGCGCACGTACCGGCCAAGCGATTCGATCAGGGGTTCCAGCAGGCGTGATGCCCCACCGACCCAATCGGCCAGTGTCGCCCGATCGAGATCCACACCGGAGCGCCGGTAGATCGCCTGCTGCCGATACAGCGGGCAGTGGTCGGCGTATTTGGCCACGATCACCTGCGCCAGCAGCCCTGGCGCGGGGATACCGCGATCGATCGGGCGCGAGGGTGCCGGCAGCTGGATCACCCGTGCACAGTGTGCGCAGGAGAGCTTGGGCCGCACATGCCGCAGCACCTTGAAGTATCCCGGTATGAAAT
>DASYNV010000114.1:0-3984 GCA_036008365.1 Steroidobacteraceae bacterium
ATCGGCCGCGGGATGGCGGCTGAATCTTGAATACGTCTATATCAACCAGGACTCGCTGCGCACGGGCACGCACTCGGCGACGCCCGCGGAAGTGGTCAATCAGCCGTTCGATCCGGCTCTCGGCGGCGGCGAGATTGAGCAAGACACGATCAATCGCTATCTCAACCTGGGCTTGAGTTACCGCCCCAATGCCGACTGGAACTTCAATTTGATCGCGCCGTACGTGATTCGCGGACATTCCACCTTCGGCGTGCAGCCGCAGCCCTTCATTCCGGCCGAGATATCGCACGATCAACTCAGCTACACCGATATGTCGAGGCTCGGGGATATCAAGTTGCTGGCGGCGTACCAGGGTCTGCTGCCGACGCATAATCTCGGCATTCAGCTGGGCGTGAAGCTGCCCACCGGCGCCTACGGCACCGCGGTGAAATTCCAGACCGGCCCGAATGCGGGCGAGCCGCTCGATGCCAGTCTGCAGCCCGGTACCGGCAGCACCGACATCATCATCGGCGCCTACTACTTCCAGCCGATCAGCCAGGATTTCGATGCCTTCGCGACCGGCGCATTTCAATCTGCGGTGGCACATCGGCAGGATCAGCCCGGCAACGACTTCCGCCCCGGAAATTCGCTGACCGTGAGCTTCGGCCTGCGCTACGAGGCGCACCCGCGCTGGGTGCCGCAGCTGCAGATCAACCTCTATGACAAGAGAGCCGATCAGGGCGCGCTGGCCGACATGCTCGACACGACTGGATTCGTGACGTACCTGAGCCCGGGCCTGACCGTGCAGCTGGTGCATCGACTGCAGCTCTACGGCCTGCTGCAGGTGCCGGTCTACAGCAATCTGGGTGGCTACCAACTATTCCCGCACTGGACGGGCACGATAGGCTTCAGTTATGGGATGTAGCTTGGATCGAAGCTTCAGCGCGCGTCGCGGGCGCAACGCCGGCGCGCACATGGCGCTGATGCTCACCGTCAGTGGCTGGATCGCGGCGGCGCCTGCGCCTGCTTCGGACACGGCGCCGGGCGTCACGGTGACCAACGCCTGGATCCGCTGGTTGCCGGCAAATTTACCGGCCGGCGGCTACCTCACGCTGCATAACAACGGCGATCGGACACAGACGCTGACCGCCGTCTCGAGCCCCGACTATCGCAACCTCACTCTGCATCGCACCAGCACGCACGACAACGTCAGCACCATGCAGCCGGTACCGCGGCTCGCGATACCGCCGCGCCAATCGGTGAACTTCGCCGCCGGCGGCTACCACATCATGCTCGAGCGTGCGACGCGATCGCTGCAGCCGGGCGATCGGGTATCGATGACGCTGCACTTCGCCGACGGCTCGGCCCTGACCGTGCCGTTCGATGTGCGGCGGCCCGATGCGGGCGATCTGCCTTGATGACGCGTCGCACGCTCCTGAGCGGCGCCGCCGCGTTGGCGCTCGGCGCGACCGCCGCGATGGCGGCGCGTCCGGCGCGCGCCGGCAACAGCCTTCACTTGGGCGAGCCCGCGCCGCCGGCCACGCTCGTGACTCTCGATGGCGAGCCAATCTCCACCACGAGTCTGCGCGGACGTGTGGTGATTCTGACCTTCTGGGCCACCTGGTGCGTGCCATGCCGGGAAGAGCTACCGCTGCTCTCGGACTATGCGCAGGCGCATGCGGCGCAGGGGCTGACGGTCCTGGCCTTCTGTCTCGATGAGCCCGAGAACCTGCCCCGCGTCAGACAGATCGCGCGATCATTCCACTTCCCGTCGGGACTGCTGGCGCAATCGAATACCAAGGGCTACGGCCGTATCTGGCACATTCCCGTCAATTTCACCATCGATCGCACCGGCCTGCTGGCCGACGACGGCTGGAAAGACAAGCGCCCGGTCTGGACCGCCGAGCGGCTCGACCGCATCGTCACGCCACTGCTTATTTCGGCGGGTTGACGGCGCTGCTGCCGGCGTTGCCGACCCACCCCGGCAGATAGCGCGCATCGTTGGAGCGCGCCAGGCGCAGACCCAGATGTGTCGCGCGGCGCGGCTCGCGTTTGATGAGTCGCGCCGTCACGCGCGGACGAAAGAAATCGGCCCACAGGAATTCGACGAACGGCGCCTGATCCTTGGCGTATCCGCCGGCGCGGCGCACGAGCCCCGCGAGGCTGCGATACGGATCATCCTGCATGTCCTTGAGACGTCGCGGCATCTCGCGGTAGTCGCGGCGGCGGCCGCGGCGATCGAACGGATGGCTCCAGGACCGGAACTCCATGGTGCGCCAGAACACCGCAGCCTCGAGCCAGGACAGATCGTCGAGCACTGCCACGGACACTTCCGTGACGCCCTCCTCGATCAGCGCGATGCCCAGATGATGATGGTCGATGATGAAGTAGTCGCGGCCCGGACCCAGCACGGCTGGGAACACATGGCTCTCGAGGTCGGCCTTGCGCTTCTTCTTCGGCAGGCGAGCCCACTCGGCAGCTTTGACGCTGACTTCGACGTAACCGACGGTGAACTGCGTCGGGCGTATCTGCGCCAGGCGCACAGTCGCCAACCGGGGATTGCGCGATACCTGATACACGCCAAGGCCTCAGGCCGAGGGCAGCTCGAGTTCACGCAAGCCGGGACCCCCCACGACGTCGAGTCTGACCGGCTCGCTGTCCGCGGCGTAGCGCTCCGACAGCGCCGCATCGCGCATCGCGTGCGAGTCGTAGATCATCGCGTCCAGTCGCCGGACGCGTTCCTTGAGTTCACCGGTGATGCCGCCCGGTCGATTGCGTCCGTAGAAGCCCGCGTGAAAAGCCCGCGGCGTGGCCGGATACGCGATCGGCAGATCGCCCGCCTCCTGTATACGCCGAAGCAAGCTGGCCTGCTCGACAAAACCGAGGCTCACGCGGCTGTCGATGAAGCGCTGCCGCAGATAGCGCTTGGGGTGCGATAGGTAATCGAGATTGACGTGCGGTGCGACCCGTTCGCGCAGCACGCTGCGATCGAAGCACACGCCCCACGAACAATAATCGCCACTGGTGAGGTAGAAGCAGTCCGGATCGTCGGGCGTGTCGACTTCCCGGTTGTGATTGCGCACGGCGATCGAGCAGAAAAGACCAGGACGCTGGGAGTGAACCGCAGCGTGCCAACGGAAGAAATCGCGCCCGATCATGATGTCTTCCTCGACCAGGTAGACGTAGCGGCGCGCCCGCGCCGCGGCCTGCATGTAGCCGAACAGGATATTGGCGCTGAGCTTGGTGCGCCGGTAAGGGCATCGTGGCGCGGTCTGGATCTCGTAGCTCGGAAGGCGCGATGCCTGATCGTGAATGACCGCGAGGTTGTCCGGATCGAAACCGCTGTCGGGCCGGAAAATGATGTGTACCGCATGCGCGCCGTCGGCCTTGCAGAGGTTGTCGATGCAGTGCCAGAGCATCTCGGGGCGCTGCCAGCAGGGCACGAGCACGACGTCACGCGCTGCGTCGCAGCTCTCTGTGGGAGGCGCGCGCGTCGCCGCCCCGACGACGCTACGGGCAGTGCGTCGAAATCGCCAGCGATCGGTCGCCCACTGCAGCATCGCTCTCCCTTCGACCGTGGCGCCTACGCAGCGCCGACATTGGCCGTGCAGGCATTAAGCGAATATGAGCGCGCGGTTAAAACCGCTTAATAATCCCTCTCCCCGAGAGCATAACAGCTGCAATGTGGATTTCTGTCAAGCCAACGACAAGCGTCACCGAGGCTCAAACATTGAAGCGGAAATGCATGACGTCCGCTTCGTGCACCAGGTAATCCTTGCCCTCCAGTCGCAATCGACCGGCCTCGCGGGCGCCGGATTCGCCGCGATACTGAATGTAATCATCGAAGGCGATCACCTCGGCGCGGATGAAGCCGCGCTCGAAATCCGTGTGGATGACACCGGCCGCCTGCGGCGCAGTGCTGCCCCGGCGCACGGTCCAGGCGCGGACCTCCTTCGGTCCGGCGGTGAAGAAGGTCTCGAGGCCGAGCAGCTGGTACCCCGCCCG
>DASYNV010000115.1:0-1521 GCA_036008365.1 Steroidobacteraceae bacterium
GTCCGACGCCGCCTCGCTCCAGGCAGTGGCGATATCGGAGGCGGTGCGATAGTCGTTCGGGCTGCCGAGCAGCTTGCCGTCGGATCCAAGCCAGAATTCACTGCGGCCCTCTTGGGACGATGCCGCATCGGCGGCAGCGGCCGCCGCGGCGCGCTGCTCGGCGAGTGCCGACAGCGCCTGCAATTGCGCCTGCAGCGTGACGGCGTCACGGTCGGCCAGGCGCTGGGCAGCGGTGCGCATCTGTGCCGCGGTCTGATGCAGGCTCAGTACCATGAGCCGCGTGCCGCCGAGCAGCACCACACCGGCGCAGACCGCGACTGCGATCCACCCGGATGTATACTTGCGCCATGCCGCTTTCATGCATTCAATCCCGCTAATTCAGATGCAGCGTGCAGCTCAGAGTGCCGACGAAATGCTTGCTGCCTGCCAGATCGATATCATCCGCCAGCAGCGTCACCTCGAACCGGTGGAACGGCTTGGTGACACCGGCGAACACTTCGTTCAGATGCCGGGTCTGCCCTTCCAGCAGGCCCTCGATGCTGAGCACCACCGGATTGACCCGTCCAACGCTGCCGCCCGCCAGCAGGTTCAGGAACCCGCCGTAGTAATCGACGCGCGCGAGCGTGTACTCCGTATTGAGATTGCCGCCGACGGAATAGGCATAGGCCACCGTCGTGAGCCAGCGCGTACCCCAGGCCTTCGACAGCGCGACCTTCGGCAGGCTGCCGTGATTAGTCGCGACGTCGATCTGTCGGTCTTCCAGATCGAGCGCCAGCCCACCCGGGATCGACGTACCGATGCCGAGCGCCTCGATCGCGTACTGAAATGACTCGCCGGCGGTGCGCCCGGCGCCTTCATGAATCTCGCCGTGCACGCTCCAGCGCGTGCTCGAGGTCAGCGCGTGGCTGTAGGCTGCGTTCAACGAACCGAAGGTCCAGTCAGCCGTGTAGAGCGATTGGTATTCGACCCCCGCGCCGATCAAAACGTTCGGGCTGAGCTCGTGCAGATAGCCGATGCTGCCGCCACCGCCGCCGTCGGTGCCGCTGAGGGTCGCGCCGTCGGCGCTCAGCGTCAGACGATCATCGGGATGCCAGACCGGCGTCGCCGAGCCACTGGCCGCATCCTGAGCCAGGCTCAAGTCCGATCCGGACGCAGCACACAGCGTCAGCAATGCCAGCCAGCGTCTGTTCATCGCGGCAGGCTCACGGCGGTTTCACCGCTCAGGTCCGCACCGATACCGAGGCTCACGGCCGGCGCCGGTGCCAGCGCCACTACGTACAGCTCGTCGGGCTCTCCGGCCAGCGCAACCGAAGTGCAGATCGCCTGGTAGTTGCGGCGCGCGAGCGTCACGCGCACGCGGCGACGCCCGGTGAGGCCCGGCTCCCACCAGGCGGCTGAGGCAGTTGCGATGCCAGGCAGGCCGTCTGGAAACAGTGCGCGCGCCGGTCGATTGGAGAGCAGCAATTTGCCGCGAGCATCGATCACAAAGACCGCGTGCTCATCGACATCGAGCGCGGCGGC
>DASYNV010000116.1:0-20169 GCA_036008365.1 Steroidobacteraceae bacterium
ACCATGGGGGAAATGGCCGCTGGCATCTCGCACGAACTCAATCAGCCATTGGCAGCGATTACCACCTATGCGCAGGCCGCGCGACGTCTGCTCGGCGCCTCCGGCGATGCGGATGAAGATGTATCGGATGCCCTCGAGCAGATTGCGGCCCAGGCGCTGCGCGCGGGCGAGATCATCCGGCGCCTGCGCAGCCTGGTGCGCAACCGCGAAAGCCAGCGCGAATCCACGCAAATCAATGCCTTGATCCAGGAACTCGGTACGCTCACGCGGGCGGATGCGCGTTTGCACGACGTGCGCGTGACGCTCGAGCTGATGGAGGGCTTGCCCTCGCTCGAGCTGGATTCAATACAGATCCAGCAGGTGTTGTTGAACCTCGTACGCAACGCCGTCCAGTCCCTGCAACACCCGGAATCCTCCGAGCGCGAGGTGGTCATCAGTACCGGTCTTTCTGCGGACGGTGATGTCGAGATAAGAGTATGCGACACGGGCAGCGGAGTCTCGAGCGACATGCTCGACCGGTTGTTTCTGCCGTTCGCGACCACGAAGATTGACGGCACGGGATTGGGACTGGCGATCAGCCGAAGTATCATCGAAGCCCACAAGGGAAAGCTGTCCTATGAAGGCAATATTCCGCGGGGCGCCTGTTTCAGCATTCGACTACCCACGCCGAGGGATCCGCGCCCATGAAGGAATTGGTGCCGACTGCAATCGTTATTGATGACGACGAGGCTGTGCGCGGCGCGCTGAGACTGCTGCTTCGATCGGTCAAGCTGCCGGTGGCCGTGTACGCGTCGGCACAAGAGTTTCTGCCGAAATATTCAGTGGATCAGCCCGGCTGCCTGATTGTGGATGTGCGCATGCCGGGTATGAGTGGCCTGGAGCTGCAGGAGCAGCTCAATCTGTGCGGTGCAATGATCCCCGTCATTTTCATCACCGGTCACGGTGACATTTCCATGGCCGTCGAAGCCATGCGGCACGGTGCCTTTGACTTCCTGCCCAAGCCGTTTCGGGACCAGGATCTGCTCGATCGTGTCCAGAAGGCGCTCGAGAAGGATGCCAAGAACCGCCAGGAGATCGCTCAGACCGACCGTATTCGAGAGCTGTTCGAATCCCTGACGCCGCGGGAGCGCGAGGTTCTGGAGCTCGTGACCAGTGGCAATCCGAACAAGGTCATGGCCGCGGATCTCGGCGTGAGTCAGCGCACGATTGAAATCCATCGCGCGCGCGTAATGGAAAAGATGCATGCCAACTCGCTGGCGCAGTTGGTGCGAATGGTACTGACTCTCAGGGAAACAGGGGCTGTCCAGAAAAGCGGTTAGGCGGCAGTCGCGAGAGGTAATCGGCGACGCCGTCGATGCCGTCCCGATCGAAGCGGGCCAGTGATCGCACGTGCGCGCCTGAGAAGTTGGGTCGCCGATCCTCGAGGGCGTCATGCAGCAGGCGCACGAGATACGGAAAGTGCTGGCCTGCGATCCGGCGCATTCCGGGCTGCGAAGTACGTACAATTGCCCCCAGGGCACCGCATGACTGCAACGCTTCCTAATGATTTGAGGGCACTGCTCGAGGCGCGCGCCTATCCGCATACGGCCGATTCCGTAACGCTCCTCGAGACTCATATCTCCTGGGTGCTGCTCGTTGGGGAGTTCGCCTACAAGATCAAGCGCCCGGTGCGATTTCCATTCGTTGATCAGCGCTCGCTCGAGCGCCGGCAGTTCTTCTGTCATGAAGAGGTGCGCTTGAACCGGCGCTTCGCACCAACGCTCTATCTCGACGTAGTGAATATCACGCTGCTCAATGGAGAGGCCCGCATGGGCGGGGAGGGCGACGCGGTGGAATATGCGGTGCGCATGCGTCGCTTCGATAGCGCGCAGGAACTGGATCGACTGCTGGCGAACCACGGTGTCGAGCCGTCGGAGCTCGCGCAATTCGGGCGCCGTCTGGCTGAGCTTCACGCACGGATGCCGCGGGCGTCATCGACCGATCCATGGGGCCGTCCGGCAGCGGTTCGAGCGCTGATTCTCAGGAATTTTGATGAAACTCTACAGGCAGCCCGAGCTGTCGGCAGCGCCGGGGAGGTCGAGACGTTGCGCGCAGCGTTGTCACAGAAACTCGATTCGACCGGGGCGTGCCTGCGGCTGCGGCGTGAGGCGGGATTTGTACGGGAAGGCCACGGCGACCTGCACACCCGCAATATCGCGCGCATCGAGGGCCGACTCCTGGCCTTCGACTGCACGGAGTTCGAGCCTTCCTTTCGGTGGATTGATGTAGCCGACGAGGCGGCGCTGTTGCTCGTGGATCTCGAGGCGCGTGGCTGGCCGCTGCACGCGAATGCCTTCTGGAATGGCTATCTGGAGCAAAGCGGTGACTATGGCGCCCATTGCGCATTGGATCTGTACAAGGCGCATCGCGCGCTGGTGCGCGCCAAGGTCGCGGCGCTGACCAGCGTTTCATCGACCCCCTCATCGCAGCCGCCCCCGCTGCTGGAAGAGCATCGAACGCTGTTGGACAGGGCCAGGCATGCGCTGGCGCCCCGCAAAGTCATGCTGCTGCTCATCGGCGGCCTGTCCGGTTCCGGGAAGACCTGGCTCGCCCGGCGCATAGCGCCGAGATTGCAGATGATCCACGTGCGCTCGGACGCGGAGCGCAAGCGGCTGGGCGGACTTGAGCTCGCGGCACCTTCAGGATCGGATCTCGGCCAGGGTCTTTACTCCAGCGCAATGACCGATGCCGCGTACCAGCGCCTGACTGAATGTTCGGAGACCATTCTTACCAGCGGATATAGCGCGCTCATCGATGCCACTTTTCTGCGGCGCGCCGAGCGCCAGGGGTTCGTCGTACTGGCATCGCGGCTAGGAGTGCGTCTTGGCATGATCCATTGCCGAGCCGAGCTGCCGGTCCTGCGGGCGCGGCTCGCCGACCGCCAACGTTCGGGCGTGGATGCTTCGGAGGCGGAAGCCAGCGTACTGGACTGGCAATTGCAGCGAGTCGAGCCGATCGAGGCGGACGAAGGAATCGAAGTCATTGAGATCGATACCAGTCGCCCGGAGCTGATCGCCTTTGCAGAGGCCGAGATCGGCAAGTCCTTGGTGATCGATAACCTGAGCATTCGTCCGTAAGGAACCGGGGGCGCACTCACGGCTCTACGTGCGCCTCATTGTGCAACCCGATTGGCCTGCAATCCGCGCGCGAAGGCGCTGGCCTTGTCGCGAAACAGTCGCGCTCCGTGCGCAGCGCATTTACGCTGCAGTCGCGCTCGGCGATGATCGACCCGTAACAGCATTGCGCCGCCGGCAGCGCTGCGGTCGACGCCAGTACGTTCAAGCTCGGCTGCCAGAAGTGCGAGATCCCGCTCCTTGCCCAACACCGATCCCAGAACCCGGGCTTCGTGGATTGCCCTAGGCCGTTTCAGCGGCCGTACTTTGGTGAACTGCAATTGATAGTAGAGATACTTGGTTTGTTTGCGGCATTCGTGCCAGTTCGCTTGAGAGCCGGTCCGCGAGGCGTGCCGGTACGCCTTCTGAGCCTTGCGATAGCTCGATCGGATGGCAGCCAATGCGCTGTGCTCGCGTTTCGGTGCCAGCCGGCACTTATGCACGGCCGCCGTGGCTCGTGCGAGACCGGCCAGCGCGGCTCGACGGTCGATGGAAGGCACCGCAGGGGCGCGGCCGTCGCCACGGTGCCGACGCCAGAATGCCTGAATTCTCAAGCTCGCAGGCTTCATATGCGGCTTGCGTACACCGATCGATTCCAGCGTCTGCATGATGACTGCGCGGTCGCGCGCCTGGCGAAGCACCCGATTGACATCGCGCAAAGCGAGATTGAGCTGCCTGTAGGTCTTGAGCCCGACCGCCGAACTCAGCAGCCGCAATATCGCTCGCGCTCGCTTGACGTGCTGCCGCGCCCCATGGATCGCTGTGTCCGACGGACTGCGTGACCGAGCGAGCAGCACGCGTGCTCCCTGCAACTCGGTCAGCAGGTTGCGCATTCTAGTCGGCGACATACGTTCAACTACCTAAGGTCGGTGCCCAGCTCTAGGTGCAATCCACGATGGCACTGTTCGTGGATCGCCGTAAAGTCCCATCAGGGCACTGGAGGCGCAATGAAAGCACGTAAGATCCTCGTGGCGGTAAAGAATCTCGAGGCCAGGTCGCTGCCCGCGGTGCTCAAAGCGGCCCAGATCGCGCGCGCCTCTGGCGCCGAAATCGAATTGTTTCACGCGCTGGCCGAGCCCATTTACCTGGATGTGTATGAGCTGAGCAAGATGGGCGCAGACGCGGTCGAAGAGCAATTGAAGCAGCGCGCCCGGCAAAGGCTCGAAGCCATCGCCGATCGACTGCGGGTACACAGTATCCGAGTCTCGATCTCGGTTGGCTGGGACTTCCCTGTCTATGAGGCGATCGTACGTCAAGCGGTGAAATCCAACTCGGACTTGATCGTCGCTCAACGGTACGGTGGTAAGCACACGGCTGCCGCATTGATGCAGTTGACGGATTGGGAGCTCATCAAGATCAGTCCGGTTCCCATACTGCTCGTGAAAAGCGTCCGTCCCTATCGGCATCCAGCGGTACTCGCGGCTGTCGACCCGGGACATCGTTTTGCCAAGACCTCCCAACTGGATCGGTCAATCCTGCGCGCCGGCGGTCTGCTGAGCCGGCAGCTGCGCGGGACGCTCCACGCGGTTTATGGCTACGATGCCGTTTCGCCGGCAGGTCTCTCCGAGGCGATGTCCGGACGCGTCATCGATGTGCTGGACCGCGAGTCGAGGCGTGCCGCGGCGGTGCGTTTCGAGCAGACCCTGGGTTCGCACAGGATTGCGCGTTCGAGGCGCTATCTGCTCGCCGCGCGCCCCATCGATGCGATCGCCGAGGCCGCCCGCCGCAGCCGCAGCGCGATCGTGGTCATGGGTGCCGTATCCCGCTCGGGTCTGAAGCGCCTGCTGATCGGCAACACCGCGGAGCGCATCCTCGATGCGCTCACGTGCGATGTTCTCGTGGTCAAGCCTGATGGCTTTCGAGAGCGGCTTTCGCGCATACAACGCGGCTCGCGCCTGCGTGTCGCAGCCCCCACCAACACGCTGGGTTATTATTGATTCGGTGCTTGGTTTGTATTCCGAGCGAGACACCCAGCGTTGGAGGGGCTCGAATTGATCACGGCCGAACAGATTCGATCGACCCAGGGCCTGATCGCGCCGTACGTGCGCCGCACCCCCGTGATCGAGATCGATGCCGCGGATTTCGGTGTTCAGGCGGCCAGCCTGCTGTTGAAGCTCGAACTGTTCCAGCATACCGGTTCTTTCAAAGCGCGTGGCGCATTCACCAATCTGATCACTCGCAAGGTTCCCGCCGCCGGCGTAGTGGCCGCGTCAGGCGGCAATCACGGCGCCGCGGTCGCCTATGCGGCCATGAAGCGCAAGGTTCCGGCGAAGATCTTTGTGCCCAGCGTTGCCTCGCCGACCAAGATCAAGAACATCACCGATTACGGCGCCGAGCTCGTGATCGCGGGGGAGCGATATGCGGATGCGCTCGCCGCGAGCGAGGCCTGGGCGGCGGAGTCGGGTGCATTGCCGGTTCATGCGTTCGATCAGGCTGAGACCCTGCTTGGACAGGGCACCGTGGGCCTGGAGTTGGAACAACAGTCGAGCGCCATCGATACGTTGCTGGTCGCAGTCGGCGGCGGCGGCCTGATTGCCGGCATTGCCGCCTGGTATCGGGGCCGGATCAATGTGGTCGGCGTCGAGCCGGAGAAGGCACCCACGCTGACGCGTGCGCTCGAGGCTGGCCGCCCCGTCGATGCCGAAGCCGGCGGCATCGCAGCCGACTCGCTGGCGCCGCGTCGCGTCGGCGAACTCGTGTTTCCGATCGCACAGCGTTTTCTCAAGCAGACGGTGCTGGTGAGTGACGAGGCGATCCTCGCGGCTCAAAGCGCGCTCTGGAAGACGCTGCGGGTGGTGGCCGAACCCGGCGGTGCCGCGGCGCTTGCAGCACTTACCTCGCGCCAGTACCGGCCGCGCGCCGATGAGCGCGTCGCGGTATTGATTTGCGGCGGTAACACCATCGCGGTCGATTTCGATCGTTGATCATCGCGGTGCATCGCTGAGATCCAATCGAGCGCGCGCGTGCGCATCGGTCAGTGCGGCCATCAGCGCGGCAACATCGCCGATGCGCGCGCCGAGAGCTGCCGGTACGATCTCGCACATCGCCGCGGCCTGTGGCAGCGCCTCGCGCGCCACCACCGCGCGTGCCGCTGCCAGCACGCGATCGCCCAGCGCGACCGCGAGCGAGCCGAGCACGATCAATTGCGGATTGAGCGCATCTATCAACAGGGCCAGTCCCTGTCCCATGCGCTCTCCGGCCGCGGCGGCTACGGACAGCGCATCGGGCTCATTCCGCAGCATGGCTTCAATCAGCGTGCGAATCGGTGTCTGTGTATTCCAGCGCTGCGGATACAATCGCGCCGCGAGCTGTACGAGGCCTGCGCCGGAGGCGAACCCCTCCCACGAACCGCATTTGCCGTAGCCCTCTGGTCCCTGCCTCGACAACCGCCAGTGCCCGATCTCGCCGGCGGTATCGCTCGCGCCATGCAGAATCCTGCCGTCGATGATGAAGCCCGCGCCGAGCCCGGTACCGAAGGTCAAGAAGATCAGGTGCCGCAGGTTCCGCGATCTGCCGGCGCCGAAATGGAACTCCGCCAGTGCGCCGGCGTTGCCGTCGTGTTCGATGTGGACGCTCAAATCGGGGATGCTCTCGGCGAGGCGCCGTTTGAGTTGGACGTGATGCCAGCCCGGAAGGTGCGGTGGTTCGTGCAGCACGCCCTGCTCAATCTGCAGCGGCCCGCCGATCGCGACGCTCAGAGCGATGACTTCGCGGCCCGCAGCGCTCGCCTGCGCGCGCAATTGCCGAACCGCGTCAAGCACGGATGGCAATGTCGCCTCGAACGGCCTCGCGGCCTCCGTCGGCATTTCGATTCTTTGCAGAATCCGGCCGTTCGCGTCGCCTTCGACGCAGGCGATCTTGCTGCCACCGATGTCGAGGCCGATCAGCGAGCGCGTGAGTGGAGACATCGATCCAAAGGTAGCACTCCGTCGCGCATAATGACTGCATGAGTTTGGATGATGGCTACATGCGCCAGGCGCTGGAGCAGGCCCGCCTGGCCGAGCAGGCGGGCGAAGTGCCGGTCGGCGCGGTGCTGGTGCTCGAAGATCGCGTCATTGCCACCGGCGCCAATGGCCCGATCGGGCGTTCCGATCCAACCGCGCACGCGGAGATCGAAGCACTGCGCGCAGGCGCTCGCTCGCTCGGTAATTACCGGCTGACTGGCAGTGTGCTCTATGTGACGCTTGAACCGTGCCTGATGTGTGCCGCAGCGCTGGTGCAGGCGCGGGTGGCGCGCGTGGTATTTGGCGCCTGGGATGCGCAGTTCGGCGCGGCCGGCAGTCTGATCGATGCGTTCCGCCTGCCGGGTCTCAATCACCGCGTCGATGCCTTCGGCGGCGTTCTCATGCAGGAGTGCAATGCAGTGCTGCGCGGATTCTTCGAGCGCCAGCGCTCATGGGAACAGCGTTAGTTGAAGCGTTGCCCCGACTTATCGAAGCTGACAATCGAGGCGGCGCGCGTGGTCACGACGGGATTGCGCGCGGTCTTGTCGGCATCGATCCATTCGAGCACGGCCAGATACTGGCGCACCTGCTCGACGAACTTCGCCGGCTCCCAGCCGCGGGCATAGCCGCGCTTGACGCGGTTGTACCATTTCTCCTGCGCCAGCAGCGGTAGCTGGGCGCGCACGTCGCTCCAGGAGTCCGGGTTCTTGCCGTGCATCTGTGCCAGCACGCGCGCATCTTCGAGATGGCCGTAGCCGACGTTGTAGGCCGCGAGCGCGAACCAGGTGCGGTCCGGCTCGGCAATGCGCTTGGGGATAGTCTCGATGACCTGCGCCAGGTAGCGCGCACCACCCATGATGTTCTGGCGCAGGTTGGCGCGGTCGTTGACGCCGACTGTGGTCGCGGCATCGTTGGTCAACATCATGATGCCGCGCGCGCCATCGGCCGAAGCCGCCTGGCCCTGCCACTTCGATTCCTGGTAGCCAACGGCCGCAAGCAGGCGCCAGTCGAGCCCGGTCTGCTGCGCGGCCTCTTCGAACAGGCCCTGCAGCGCCGGCAGACGCGCGGCGATGTCGGCCTGAAACTGGTGCGCCGATTCATAGTCGAAATCGCCAGACTCATTGCGAGCGTCGGCTTCGATATGCGCCAGTTCACCCGAGCTCTGCGCATTCTCGATGAACCGATTGGCAACCCGCAGCAGTTCGGTGGCGCCTTCGGGTACGACCCATTGCACCGGCCGCGGGTCGGGCAGCGCGAAGGCGACTACGGATTCGGGGTAAAGATGTTGCGCGAATGCAAACTCGTTGGCGTCGACGATGGCGTAGTCGGCGCCGCCACTGCTGACCAGCTCGAGCGGGTCGGCCTGATCCCGGAGCAGGGCCGTCCAGGAGAGCTCCGGGGCCTCCTGGCTGCGAAGCGTTTCCAGCAGCGTCTGCTGCGGACTGCCCGCCAGCAGGACGATGCGCGAATTGCGCAATCCAGCGACGCTGTGCGGCTGCGGCTTGCCGCGGGGCTGCACCACGAGCTCGGGGATGCTCTGGTAGGGCACCGTCGTGAGCCCAATCTCGCGCCAGGCCACATCCGGGCTGATCTGTGCAGCCGCCAGATCGGCATGGCCCCGGGTGAGAGCGGCCCGCATCGCGGCCACGTCGGGCACGGTATTAACCGCGAGCGGTACACCGAGCTCGCGCGCGAACGCGGTGGCCAGGCGGTATTCGAACCCCTGCGGGCCGTGGGCTCCGAGGTAATAGCTGGTCGGGGAATTGAGGGTCACCATGCGCAACTCGCCGCGCGCACGGATCTGCTCCAGGCTGGAGCTGGGCTTGGAACAGCCGGCCAACAGGATCACCGCCGTAATGGTGATTCCCAGCACTCGACCCGGCTGACCCTGCCGAAGGTTAGAATTCATGACACTTCCCACTCAGCTAGAATAACAGCTACCCCCGGAGAGGTACCGAAGCGGTCATAACGGCGCCGACTCGAAATCGGATGGTCGGGTTAAACCGGCACGTGGGTTCGAATCCCACCCTCTCCGCCATCCAAATCCCGACTCGGCAACCGTTTTTGCGTCTCTATTCAATACGTTGCGCGCACCAACATGGCCCTCCCAGCATGCCTGATGCTGCTTTGCAGCAGTAGCTTATTCGGACACCGGCAAATGCTGACGTACGGCACCAACGCTGTGTGGAAGACTCGAATAGTCCATGACAATCAAGGGTCTCAATCGCGCGGCCTGTCAGCCACGGGGTAGTGCGCTACGTCACAGATCCAGCCCCTGGACGGTGACTTATGTCCTATCCCGTGGTGCGACCGGGCCGTACATTGGGCTACCCGCGATTGCGGATGGGCTGCGCGACGGCGCTCCCGCCCGCATTGGCTACGCGGTACGGCTAGCATAGGCGGCGTATGCCTAAGAGCGATGCGGCAGAGATGAACCACCCATCCACGGATCAATCCGCGGCGCGGCGTCGTTTCGGGGTCCTGATAGACCAGATCACGGCCAGCGTGGCTGAGATCAGCGCGGCGTCGTCCGTGTTCGAAACCCTGCCGGCGACCTTGGCGGGGCTCGCTGGGGCCTTGCGCTTCGACCGCGTCACCATCCTCGAGACGCTGTCCCAAATTGGTGCACCGCAATCGCACCGTCTCCTCTTCCTATGGACGGCCACGGACTGCCCCGCGCCACCATTGGGCGCGGCTGCGCTGTCTCCCTCGGCCGAGGTCGAGGCGCTCCGCGAGTGGGGCGAGCCACTGTCGCGCGGCGATCCGGTGATCAGCCTGCGCAGCCGCGTGCCGGAGCCGTTGAGCCGATATCTGGCCGAACGTGGCGCCTACAGCGCCGTCACCCTCCCCGTGGTGGTCGAGGGCCGCTCCTGGGGACAGATCGGCTTTGACGATTGTCGCTCAGAGCACGACTGGGCCGTCGATGACATCAAGTCGCTGGCGATGCTGGCCCAGTTCATCGGCGCCGCGATCACGCGCGAGCGACTCCGCCACGAGGCCCGGCAGCGCGAGCAGTTGCTGCAGGCGGCGACGCTGTGTGCGGCCCAGATCGGCAGCGCGCACGACCTGCGGCAAGCGCTCAACAATTCACTCGCCATTCTGGCGCGCGCGTTCGAGGTCGATCGCATGCTGCTCATGGAAGTGCCCAGCGACGACAGCGAGGCGCAGCGGCGCAGCGTGCTGCGTAATTTCTGGCTCGGTCCCGATACGCCGCTGAATCCGGCCCAGATCGCGCAGACGACGGCGCTCGCACCGGATCCGGACGTAGTGGCCTGGATGGCGCCATTGGAACGCGGTATCGCGGTCGAGGGTCAACTGTCGCACGCTGCCCCTGGGGTGCGCGATCTGTTGCTGCGGCTGCATGCGCGCTCGGTGCTGCTGGTTCCGATCATGGTGGACGGACGCTATTGGGGCCACATCGGGCTCGACGTCTGCCGCCACGATCGCCTCTGGAGCGGCACCGAAATCGACGTGCTGAAGATCCTGGCCGACATGATCGGCGCCGCGATCACGCGCGAGCGGCACGTGGCGGAACTCGCACGCGCCGACACCATCATTCAAAAGAGCCCGACGGTGCTCTATCGCCTGCGCGGCGAGCCGTCGCTGCCGATGATCTACGTCTCGAAGAACATCGATCGCATCGGCCACAGGCAGGAAGAGCTGCTCGCCTCACCGACGCTGTATCGATCGTTGATTCATGCCGAGGACCGCGATCGCGTCAATGCCGCGATGGAGCAGCTGCTGCAGTGGAATACGCCGGCCGGGAGTCTCGAATTCCGCATGCTGACCAGTGACGGCGGCGTGCGCTGGTTCGAGAACTGCTATACCCCGGTGCGCGACGAGGCGCAGCGCCTGATTGAAGTCGAAGGCATCCTGATCGACATCAGCGAGCGCAAGTCCGCCGAAGCCAGCATCGCCAAGCTGGCGCGCACCGATGCGCTCACGGGACTGGCCAATCGCATGACCTTCAGCGATCACCTGCGCCAGGCGTTCGCCGCTGCGCAGCGCGGCTCGCGCTCGTTCGCCGTGCTCTATCTGGATCTGGACCGCTTCAAGGAAGTCAACGACACGCTCGGCCATCACGCCGGTGATCGGCTGCTGCAGGAAGTGTCGCGGCGGCTGCGCGACGTCACCCGCGAGATCGACCTGGTGGCACGCCTCGGTGGCGATGAATTCGCCATCGTGCAGACCGGCATCGATGATTCGGCGGCCGCCGGCACGCTGGCCGAGAAGCTGATCGAGATCGTTTCGGCGCCCTACGTCATCGACGGCAACGATCTGCGCATCGGGGTCAGCATCGGTATTTCGCTCTACGAAGGCAACGTCGGCAGTCCCGATGCGCTGCTGATGCAGGCCGACCAGGCGCTCTATCGCGCCAAGCACGCAGGCCGCGGTCAATATCGCTTCCATTCGGATGAAATAGATCACGAAGTGCGCGCCCACATGGCGCTGGCGGAGGATCTGCGCAGCGCGCTCGCGCGGCACGAGCTCGAGATGCGCTACCAGCCCCAGGTCGAGCTGGCATCGGGCAAGATCGTGGGCATGGAGGCGCTGCTGCGCTGGAACCATTCCACGCGCGGCCTGCTGCTGCCGGAGGATTTCCTGCCGATCGCGGAGAAATACGGTCTCATGCAGCAGCTCGGCCGCTGGGCCATGGACACGGCCTGCCGGCAGATGTCGCTGTGGCGCGGAGCGGGCATGCGGGTACCGGTAGTGGCGATCAATGTCGCGCTGGCGCAGATCAAGATGGGACGCGAGTTCGTGCGCGACGTCATGGACAGTATTTCCCGCTGGGGCCTGGTACCTGGCGATATCGAACTCGACGTGACCGAGCTGGTGCTGGCGCGATCGACGCTGGCGCAGAGCAATGTGCTCGATCAGCTGCGCCGTGTCGGCGTCGGCATCGCAATCGACAACTTCGGCTCGCAGTACTCCTCACTTGACTACCTGCGCACCTATCGCGTCAGCCGCCTCAAGACCGCGCGCGGCATGATTGCTGCCGCCGACGCCGAGCCTGGCGGCGTGGCGATGGTGCGCGCGATTCTGAGTCTGGCCGGCGAGCTCGGCATCGATGTCGTGGCCGAAGGGGTCGAAACCGACACGCAGCGCAAGCTGCTGGTGCAGGCGAGCCAGCATGCGCAGGGGCAGGGCTTCTTCTACAGCCGCGCGGTGCCGGCCGATGAAACCCTGCCGATGCTGCGCGCGGGCGTCGTGTGCCCGGGCGATCGCACCGCCGACCCGGTCCCTGGCGATACGCCCGCGGAGCACGGTAGCGACGGCAAGCAGGGCGATGGCGAGCGCCGGGACGGCAAACGCGTAATAGCGAGCTGATTGGCGGAGCCCGTCCGAGCTGCTATCCACTTGCCGTTCGCGGCATAATAAAGCGATGTGGATCGTCAGGCTGGCGCTGCGCCGACCGTACACCTTCATCGTGCTCGCCATGGTGATCGTCCTGCTCGGCGTGTTCAGCATCCTGCGAACACCGACCGACATCTTTCCGAACATCAACATTCCGGTCATCAGCGCGATCTGGTCGTACACCGGACTGCCACCCGAGGACCTCGCCACCCGCATCGTCGCCAACGCCGAGCGCTACGCCCAAACCACCGTCAATGACGTCGAGCATTCCGAGTCCCAGTCATTGCCCGGTATGGCGGTCGTCAAGTACTTCTTCCAGCCGAACGTCAACGAGGAGCTGGCCTACGCGCAGATCACGGGTGTGTCGCAGACGCTGCTGCGGCAGGCGCCACCGGGTACGACACCGCCCTTCATCCTGGCGTACAACGCCTCGACCGTGCCGATCCTGCAACTCGCGCTCTCGAGTGCGAGCCTGTCGGAGGCGCAGATCTTCGACATGGCCAACACGGTGGTGCGCCCTGGTCTTGCGACCGTGGCCGGTGCCTCGCTGCCTTATCCGTACGGAGGCAAGCAGCGTCAGGTCACCGTTGACATCGATCCCGAGGCGCTGCGCGCCAAGGGTCTCGCGGCCGCCGATGTCAGCAATGCCATTGGCGCGCAGAACCTGATCATTCCAGCCGGCACCGAGAAGATTGGCGACATCGAATACAACGTCAAGCTCAACTCGAGCCCGCTCAAGGTGGCCGATCTCAACGACGTGCCGATCCGGGACGTCAATGGCACGGTGGTGTTCGTACGCGATGTGGCGAACGTGCACGACGGCGCAAGTCCCCAGACCAACCTGGTACGTCTCGACGGCCGGCATGCGGTGCTGATGTCAGTGCTCAAGACCGGCAGCGCCTCGACGCTGCAGATCGTCGAGCACATCAAGCGGCTGCTGCCGGGCATCCGCGCGCAAGTGCCGGAGGATCTGAAGATCGAGGCGACCTCGGATCAATCAATCTTCGTGCGCGCCGCGGTCAGCGGCGTGATCCGCGAAGGCGTGATTGCCGCGGCGCTGACCGGCCTCATGATCCTGCTGTTCCTGGGCTCGCTGCGCAGCACGCTGATCATCACGATCTCGATTCCGCTGTCGGTGCTGACCTCGATCATCTGTCTGTCCGCCATCGGCGAGACCATCAATCTCATGACGCTCGGCGGTCTGGCGCTCGCAGTCGGCATCCTGGTCGACGACGCCACCGTGGCGATCGAAAACATCAACTGGCATCTCGAGCAGGGCAAGGAGGTCGAGCCCGCGATTCTCGACGGCGCGCAGCAGATTGCGGTTCCGGCGCTGGTCTCGACGCTGTGCATCTGCGTGGTATTCGTACCGATGTTCCTGCTGACCGGCGTGTCGAAATTCCTGTTTGTGCCGCTGGCCGAAGCGGTGGTGTTCGCGATGCTGGCCTCGTACCTGCTATCGCGAACGCTGGTGCCGACCCTGGCGAAATACTGGTTGCACAAGCAGTCCGAGCACCCGAGCGCACCGCGCGGCTTGTTCGGGCGCCTGCAGCGGCGCTTCGAGCGCCGTTTCACGCTGGTGCGGGAAAACTACCGGGGCATGCTCGCGGCCGGACTGCATCATGGGTTTGCCTTCATCGTCATCTTCATGCTGGTCGGCTCGACCGCCTTTCTGCTGCTGCCGTGGCTCGGCCGGGATTTCTTTCCGACGGTCGATGCCGGGCAGTTGCGCCTGCACCTGCGCGCGCGCAGCGGTACGCGCATCGAGCAGACTGCGATCCTGGTCGATCAGGTCGAGGCCGCAATCCGCAAGAGCATTCCGACGGACGAGCTCGACACGCTGGTCGACAACATCGGCGTGCCCTACAGCGGCATCAATCTCTCGTACAGCACCTCCGCGCCGATCGGGCCCGGCGATGCCGACATCATGATTTCGCTGCATGCCGGACACCATCACCCGACCATCGACTACGTGCATGCACTGCGTCCGCAACTGCACGATGAGTTCCCGTCCACGACCTTCTCGTTCCTGCCGTCGGACATCGTCAGCCAGATCCTGAATTTCGGCCTGCCGTCGCCGTTCGACGTGCAGGTGGTCGGCTTCAATGTCACCGCCAACCGCGCTTTCGCCAACGGGCTGCTCGCCAAACTGAAGGCGATCCCAGGGGCGGTGGATCTGCGCATCCAGCAGGCATTCGATTATCCGGAGGTACGTGTAACGGTGGATCGCGTCAATGCGGCACAGCTCGGCTTTACGCAGCAGGATGTCGCCACCAACGTGCTGATCTCGCTCTCGGGCAGTCAGCAGACCGCACCATCGTTCTGGGTGGATCCGAAGACCGGCATCGAATACAGCGTCGCGACGCAGGCGCCGCAGTACCGGCTGACTTCGATGCAGGATCTGGCGGTGACGCCGGTAACCAAGGGCACGGGCGGTCGGCAGCAACTGCTCGCCAATCTCGCGACCATCGACCGCGGCGTTGGCCAGGGCGTGGTCAGTCACTACAACGCGCTGCCGGTCATCGACATCTACGGTTCGGTCGATGGCACCGATCTCGGCACGGTCGGCGATGCCGTGCACGCGCAGGTCGAGGCGGTGCGTCATGAACTGCCGCGCGGCAGCGATCTCAAGGTGCGCGGGCAGACCGAGACCATGCGCAGCTCCTTCAACGGTCTCGCGTACGGCATGATCGGCGCGGTCCTGCTCATCTATCTGCTGATCGTCGTCAATTTCCAGAGCTGGCTTGATCCCCTCATCATCATCAGTGCGCTGCCGGCGGCGCTGGCCGGCATGGTCTGGATGCTGTTCGTGACGCACACCACGATCAGCGTCCCGGCCCTGATCGGCGCCATCATGTGCATGGGCGTGGCCACCGCAAACAGCATCCTCGTGGTGAGCTTCGCACGTGAGCGCATGGATGCGGGGATCGCCGCGGCGGCGGCCGCGCTCGAAGCCGGTTTCGTGCGCTTCCGGCCGGTGCTCATGACGGCGCTGGCGATGATCATCGGTATGCTGCCGATGTCGCTCGGGCTCGGCGAAGGCGGTGAGCAGAACGCCCCGCTCGGGCGCGCGGTGATTGGCGGACTGCTGTTCGCCACGTTTGCCACGCTGCTGTTCGTGCCGGTGGTGTTCTCGGTGATCCACGGGCGCTTCACCCAGCCGGCTCGGTCCGTCGCGGAGCCCGCATGAGCGTGCCGGTCGAACATGTGGACCAGACCCGCCGGCTCAAGCGTCTGGCGCTGTACCTGCTGATCGCGGCGGTCGTGGTGGCGGGCTGGGGAATCTTCACGCGCCTGCAGGCGCGCAGCGCGCTCTTGCACAGCACCGAGGCGGCTGCGGTCACAACCGTGATCGTGGTCAAGCCTCACCACGGCGATGGCGGCAACGACCTCGTTCTGCCGGGCGATGTGCAGGCGTTCACCGACGCACCGATCTATGCGCGCACCAGCGGCTACCTCAAGCGCTGGTACGCCGACATCGGTAAACAGGTGAAGGCCGGCGATCTGCTGGCCGACATCGAGACGCCGGAAGTCGATGCGCAATACCGCCAGGCCAAAGCCGACGTCGCCACGGCCGAGGCCAACTACCACCTGGCGCAGACCACCGCCAAGCGCTACCAGGATCTGCGCAAGACCGGCCTGGTGGCGGCGCAAGATGTCGACAACGCGCAGGGCGACGCCGATGCCAAGACCGCACAGCTCGAATCGGCGCGCCAGAACCTGCAGCGCCTGGTGCAGCTCGAGGGATTCAATCGAGTCACCGCCCCATTCGATGGCGTCGTGACGGCGCGCCGCATCGATGTCGGGGCGTTGGTTACGCAGGGCAGCACCAGCGGGCAGGAGCTGTTCCACATGACCTCGACCAGCCGCCTGCGTGTCTACGTGCAGGTGCCCCAGGCCTACGTCAGCCTGATTCAGCCCGGGCTCGTTGCCGAGCTGAGTTTCCCAGAGCGCCCGGACCGCCGATTCAGCGCCAAGGTGGTGAGTACCGCGCGTGCAATCGATGCCAACACGCGCACGCTGCTCACGGAGCTCGATGTGGACAACTCCAAGGGTGAACTGCTCGCGGGCTCATTCGCCGAGGTGCACCTGCCGCTGCCAGCCGGCGTCACGACCTGGCGGCTGCCGTCCAACACACTGCTGTTTCGCGCCGATGGCCTGCACGTCGCCGCGGTCGATGCCGACAATCGCGTGCAGCTCGACGTCGTGCGCGTCGGCCGCGACTTCGGCAGCGAGATCGAGATCCTGAGCGGCGTCGGTGCCGATGACCGCGTCATAATCAATCCCGCCGATTCGCTGCTGAGCGGTACTGCGGTGCGCGTCAGCGCGATGGCAAAGTAAGCCGGCGCGCCTCAGCTGCCGCCGTTGCCCTTGAAATCCGCGGCGAAGTGCCGTGCAAATGACTCGCGGAAGAGGTGCGGCAACTCGCCGGCGGCCATTTCGGTAATGCTCAGGAAGCGCTCGCGCAGGCCCGCAAGCTCGGCATCGCTGAGCGTGCGTTGAGACGCAGCCGGCGCCAGCACCTTGGGGTCGAGGCGCGCCAGGAACTCGGCTAGCGCGGCGCGCAGTGCGCGCGCTGCGGCCTGATCGTGACGGCGCGTGCTCGCGAGCGTTTCGCGCAGCCACTGCACGGCATCGAGCTGGTGCGCATCGTGTCCCTGCAGCAATCGCAGCAGCAGATCCTCCACCGGAAGACCGGTGAGCCCGATGCGCTGCGGGTCTTCGCGCCCGACTTCGATCTGGTTGTGATCCCGCATGTCACGCTGTGCCAGCGTCAGGCCCTTGAGACCGACCAGTGCTTCACGCAGCATCAGGCCCGCGAGATGCAGCAACCGCGCGTGGCTGTCCGGGGCAAAGGATTTGGCATCGATGCCGGCGCCGCGGCAGAACGCCTCTATGTCCGAGGTGTTGTCGCCGGCGCCGGTGCGCTGCTCGGCACGCGCGGGCGGCGAAGCCGCGCGCGCCGCCCGCAGCCGGTCACTTCGATCGCTTCTGTCAAAGGCCATCAGTCCCGGATCCTCGGTCAACCGGGCGGCGCCGGTGCTGCCCGGGTCCGGCCGCAGCAGATCGCCCATGGTTAAATCGGCGCCGATATCGTTCAGTCCTGGTGTGCGCTGGCCGGCCGCTCCCTGCGGGTTGACCGGAAATACGTCGCTCGCCTCCGGTGCCTCCGCGCGCTCGACGTCGATGCTGACGGTAATGTCGTAGTCGCCGAGCCGCAGGCGGTCACCGTCGCACAGTACATAGGTGCTGCGGCGGCCGAGCGCGTCGTTGCGCTCGTTGATGAAGACACCGTTGGTGCTGGTGTCCGACAGATGGAACGCCCCGTCGCGGAACTTCACGCGCGCGTGGTGGGCCGACAGATAACGCTCCGGATCGGGCAGGACCCAATCGTTGTCGTGTGCGCGGCCGATGCTGCCGCCGCCCACCCCGAATACGATGCTGGCGCGCGAGCCGAGCTGAGCACGCTGCTCACTGAGGATTGTAAGCTTCAGGGCCATCTTCGGAACCCCACGCCTGGTCTACCCGGACATATAATACGGGTCGATGGCAGCGAATCATATTTTCAAGATCATCTTCGTGAATCAGGGCAAAGTCTACGAGATCTATGCCCGCAAGGTCAGCCATGGCGCGCTGTTCGGATTCGTCGAGGTCGAAGAGCTGATTTTCGGTACGCGCTCCTCGGTGGTGCTCGACCCGGGCGAGGAGCGTGTGAAGGCCGAGTTCACCGGCGTCACGCGCAGCTATCTGCCACTGCAGTCGATCGTGCGCATCGACGAGGTGCGCAAGCAGGGAACAGCCAAGATGGTGGCGGTCGAAGGCGCCAACGTGGCGCAGTTTCCGATGCCGCTGCTACCGCCTTCGGCGGGTGATCCGGGGTCGAAGAAGACTTGATGCTGACGCTTCCCGGCTCGCAGGCGCTGTCCCAATTCCGACTTGTCCGATTACTCGCGCGCCTGAAGGCGGTCGAATCGTCGGTCACGTCCGTGGCCGCGCAGTATCTGCACTTCGTGCAGTCCGCGCGCGCACTCGACCCGCTCCAGAGCCAGCGTCTGGCGCAACTGCTCGATGACGGCGGCGAGCCGGCGACCGCAACCCGTGCCGTCTCCGCGGCGGATGCGTTGCCGTGGCTGGTGGTGCCGCGCTTCGGCACCATCTCACCCTGGTCGAGCAAGGCCACCGACATCGCGCAGGTGTGCGGACTCGGCTCGGTGCAACGCATCGAGCGCGGCATTCTCTACCATGTCGGCCTCGATGCGCAGATGGCGCCGGTGCGCCGTGCGGCACTCGCGGCGCTGCTGCACGACCGGATGACCGAGACGGTGCTCGAGAGCCCGAACGCAGCGTCGGGTCTGTTCGCGCAGGAATCGCCGCGGCCGTTGCGGTTCATCGCGCTGGGAGCAGGTCGGGCGGCCCTGAACGAGGCCAACCAGCAACTCGGTCTGGCCCTGAGCGCCGATGAAATCGACTATCTGCTGGACACGTTCCGCAGGCTCGGGCGCGACCCGAGCGATGTCGAGCTCATGATGTTTGCGCAGGCAAACTCGGAGCATTGCCGCCACAAGATCTTCAATGCCAGATTCGTGATCGACGGCATCGAGCGCCAGAAATCGCTGTTTGCGATGATCCGCAATACCCATGCGCGCGCGCCTGGGGGAGTGCTGTCCGCCTACCGGGACAATGCGGCCGTGATCGTCGGCAGCGAGGCCACACGCTGGTTTCCGGATCCCGACAGCGGCATCTATCGCGGCAGCGACGAGCCGGTCGACATTCTGATGAAGGTCGAGACGCACAATCATCCGACCGCGATTTCGCCGGCGCCCGGTGCGGCGACCGGCTCCGGCGGTGAAATACGGGATGAAGCCGCCACCGGCCGCGGCGCAAAGCCCAAGGCCGGTCTCACGGGCTTCGCGGTATCGCATCTGCGCATCCCCGGATTCGAGCAGCCGTGGGAACAGAGCAGCGGCAAGCCGGCGCGCATCGCTTCGGCGCTCGAGATCATGCTCGACGGCCCGATCGGTGCCGCCGCCTTCAACAACGAGTTTGGCCGCCCCGGCATTTGCGGCTTCTTTCGCACGCTCGAGACGGCACTGCCGGGCGATGCCGCGGGCCGTACGCGCGGCTATCACAAACCCATCATGCTGGCGGGTGGTCTCGGCAACATACGGCGTGGCCACGTCGAGAAGGGCGAGGTTTCGATCGCGGCGCCGCTGGTGCTGCTCGGCGGCCCGGCGATGCTGATCGGCCTTGGCGGCGGCGCTGCCTCTTCGGTCGGCAGCGGCAGCTCGAGCGCCGAGCTCGATTTTGCCTCGGTGCAGCGGGCGAATGCCGAGATGCAGCGTCGCGCGCAGGAAGTCATCGATCGTTGCTGGGCGCTCGGTGAGCGCAATCCGATCGAGCTGATCCACGATGTCGGCGCCGGCGGCCTGTCCAACGCCGTACCGGAAGCGGTCGCGCACAGCCACCGTGGCGCCCGCATCGACCTGCGCGCAGTGCCAAATGCCGAACCCGGCATGTCGCCGCTCGAGATCTGGTGCAATGAGGCACAGGAGCGCTACGTGCTGACCCTGGCGCCGGGCAGTCTCGAGCGCTTCCGCGCGATTGCGCAGCGCGAACGCTGTCCATTGGCGGTGATCGGCGAGATCACCGATGACGGCGAGTTGATCGTGCGCGATTCGAGTTTCGGCAATGAGCCGGTGCACATGGCCCTCGAG
>DASYNV010000117.1:0-3942 GCA_036008365.1 Steroidobacteraceae bacterium
ATCCGACGCCGATGGGCCCGAGGACGCTGAGCGAGCTCGCCGGCGTGGCGTGCGCGAGCGCCCGCGTGCCCGCGCCGGTGACCTTGTACAGCAGCTCGATCCAACCGCCTTGCGGGTCGGCACGCATGATCGACAATGGCCGGCGCATCGGCAGCTCGTCCGAGCAGCGCAGGTGCACGAAACTGCCCGGCGTAGCGCGCGCCGCGCAACGCGGCGCATGCAGTCGCAGCACGTGCTGATCGCCGTCGAAGTGCGCGTGCGAGAGTACCCGTGCATCCTCGAGCAGGATGGTGCCGCGATGGCCGGCACCGTACGCCGGAGCAGCGCTCAAGCGGACATCCCGCCTGCGACCGCCTCGAGCACCGCCATGCGCACGGCCACGCCGTTGCTGACCTGGGCGCGGATCACCGATTGCGGGCCATCGGCGACGTCGGAAGCGATCTCGATGCCGCGATTCATCGGCTGCGGGTGCATGACGATGGCACTGGGCGAGGCGCGGCTCAGACGTGCGGCGCTAAGTCCGTAGCGCGCGAAGTATTCGTCGCTGTCGGGAATGTCGGTCTGCGCGAACCGCTCTTTCTGTATGCGCAGCACCATGATCACATCGACCCCGGCGAGTCCCTCTTCGAGCGTTACGAAGCGCGCGCAGCCCGCGAATTCCCTGGCATCGGGCATCAGTGCCTGGGGCGCGACGATGCGCAGCTCGCGCGCACCGAGCACGCGAAAGATCTGGTAGGCAGAGCGCGCGACGCGCGAATGGCGGATGTCGCCGACGATGGCGATCGATTGCTCGGCGATCGGGCCCTTGTACTGGCGGATGGTCAGCGCATCGAGCAAGCCTTGGGTCGGGTGCGACAGATGCGCTTCGCCAGCCGAGAGCACGCTGACGTGAGGGGCCACGTGCGCGGCCACGTGGGCCAGCACGCCGGGTTCGGCATCACGGATCACGAAGACATCGAAATGCAGCGCCTGCAGCGTGAAGATGGTGTCGAGCATGGTCTCGCCCTTCACGCGCGAGGACAGCTGCAGTTCGAGATTCACGACCTCGGCGCCGAGCCGCCGGCCGGCAAGCTCGAAGGACACGCGCGTGCGCGTCGACGGTTCGGTGAACAGATTGCCGATCGTGATGCCCCGGAGCCGCTCGCTGTGCGGCGGCCGCTGGCCGTCCTCGCGCACATAGTATTGCGCGCGCTCCAGCAGCGATTCGATCTCCGGTTGCCCCAGGTCTTCGAGCGTGATCAGGTGACGGAGCGAGCCGTCCGGCCGTCGCTGCTCAATCATTGCCCCCGGTTTCATCGCCATCCGCCCGTCCCGCTGTCCGGCTCAACCATCGTTCCAGAATGATAGCGGCTGCAGCGCTGTCGATGTCAGCGCGTTGCAGGCGTCGGCGTCGTTGGCCGCTGGCCCGCTGCTGTTTGAGTTCTTCGGCCGCCTCGAGCGAGGAGGCGTATTCATCGGAACGTTTCACCGGCAGCCGCGTGCGTTCGGCCAGCGCGGCGGCGAAACCGTCGGCAGCGGCACTCAAGCTGCCGGCACTGCCGTCGGCATTGGTCGGGCTGCCGACTACGAGCAGATGGGGTTTGAAAGTCTCGATGGCGCGATCGATGGGCTTCCAGTCGATTCCGCCCGCAGGCACCGGGACGACGCTGTGTGGGGCGGCGCGACCGCTGACACTATCGCCGGAGGCGATGCCGATGCGCCGCAGGCCGAAATCGAACGCCAGGACGACTTGGGCTACGACCTTGAGCCTCGGCCCTAGGCGTGACCCGCGACGAAGCTGACGCGGGAGCTGTCGACGCCGAGCAGCTGCCAGGCCGCCTGCCAGCGGTCTTCGAACGGCAGATCGAACACGATGCGCTCATCGACCGGCAGGCTGAGCCAGGCGTTGTCGAGCATCTCGCGTTCGAGCTGACCGGCTTCCCAACCGGCGTAGCCGAGCGCGACGAAGGCGTCCTGCGGGCCAGTGCCGCGGGCGATGGCCGCCAGCACGTCGCGTGAAGTGGTCACCTGCACGTGATCGGAGATGCGATGGGTTGAATCCCATTCGCCACCGGGCCGGTGCAGCACGAAGCCGCGATCGGTATGAACGGGACCACCGCGCAGCACCGGCTGCTCGCTGATGCCGATATCGGAAGTCTCGAGCTTCATCTGCGCCATGACATCGCCGAGCTTCATGCCCAGCGGCTTGTTCAGCACGATGCCAAGCGCGCCTCGGTCGCTGTGTTCGCACACCAGCGCGACGGTCTGGGAGAAGTGACCGTCTCCGAGCGAGGGCATGGCAATCAGCAGATGATTAGCCAATGAACTGGAATTGCCCATGTGAGTGAGTATGGGGGCAGCTACAAGCTCTCTCAAGGTCCCGATTCCGTATCTGCCGACACAGTCACAGCTCCGGTCTGCAGCGCACCGGCGACGAAGTCCCACTGGTAGGCGAAGCGCAATTGCGCATATTCCGCCGCCAGATCCGGCGGGAACGGATCAAATGGGCTGGCGAGCTTGAGAATGGTCATGGCGGCCTGATCGAGCGCGCCATGGCCGCTGCTGCGACGCACACTGGCCTCGATCAGCCTGCCGTTGGCCCCGATCTGGACCTCCACCACCGGACTTCCGGTTAAACCCGAGTTGCGGGCGACGGCGGGAAAGTTGAGGGTGCCGACGCGCTCGACTTTGCGTTTCCAGGACGCGAGATAGGGCGCCAGTCTGGATGCACGGGTATCCGGCGTGACCCAGTGCTGCGCATCCGACTTTCCACGCAGCAACAATTCGGTCGCATCCCCGCGGCCGCTGCGCGGCTCACCTTCGGTGTCGCCAATGATCAGCGGCAATGGATTGCCGCCCTCGCTCGATGCCACCTCGCCGATGTAACGAATGTCGGCGCTGTCGCCGCTGGTCGCGAGCAGTTGCCGGTCGAGGGCACTGGTGTGGCGGACGTTGGTCGAGCCCCTGCCGGCATCACCGGTCTGCGGATTGGCGCGCGCGCCGCGACTTGCCGGACTGCCCATACGCTGCTCGTCGGTGTTGCCGGCACCGATCTGTGTCCGCTGCGCCAGATAGGCGGCGCGGTCGTTTGAGCGGGCCTCCGGCACCTCATCGGTCACGAGCATCACATCAAGCTGCGGGCTGTTGCCGCGACTGCCGTCATTGCCGTCCGTGAAACTCAACCCCAGCAGCACGATGGCGTGCAGCAGTGCCACCAGCAACAGCATGGCCATGAACCGGTCGCGGACCGGCGCGCTGCCCTCGCGCCGCGGCACGGGCGCGCTGCCGCGTTTGAGGTCGATGGATGCTGACACTGCAAAAGTATAGCCGTGCCGGCCGCAGACGTCCGGAGCGCAGTTCTCGTTCAGCGCGCGGGGCGGTGCAGAGCCCGCTCGATCGCTGCCATGAGGGTCTCGCCGATATTGAGATTGAACTGCCGGTCGAGCTCGCGCGCACCGGTGGGGCTGGTGACGTTGATCTCGGTGACGTAGCCACCGATCACGTCCAGACCCACGAATAGCATGCCGGCCGCGCTCATGGCCGGCCCGATCTGCTGGCAGAGCCAGCGGTCGCGGTCATTGAGCGGTCGGCCCACCCCGTGCGCGCCGGCCGCCAGGTTGCCGCGATGATCGGTGGCGCTCGGAATGCGCGCCAGCGCGTAGGGCACCGGCTCGCCGTCGATCAACAGTATCCGGGCATCTCCGCCCTGCACGATGTCCGGCAGGTACTTCTGCACGATGGCGAAGTGGCTGCCGTTCTCGGTCAGGTTCTCGTACACCACGCGCGCGTTCTTGTCGCCCGGCTCGAGCACGAAGATCGATTGACCTCCCATGCTGTGCAGTGGCTTGCAGACGATCTTGCCGTGGGTAGCGGCGAAGGTGGCCATTTCGTTCATATCGCGCGTCACCAGCGTTGGCGCGCAGCACTGCGGAAACCAGGCCGTGTAGACCTTCTCGTTGATGT
>DASYNV010000118.1:0-2030 GCA_036008365.1 Steroidobacteraceae bacterium
CAACCGCCGGAAAGCGCCGGCTACCTGGGTGGCTCGGGGGCCGACGGCGCCGGGGGCACCGGCGGCACCGACGACGGCGCCCCGGGTGTCGGCAAGGTGTCAGGAGTCGGCACCGGCACTGTGGGCGCCACCGGCACGGGCGCCGGCGCCGGTGCTCCCATCGGCGTGCCGCTTCGCGTCGGCAGCGCAATCGACGAGCCCGACGCATAGCTCGGCGGCTGCGCCAAGCACGGCTCGGTTTTCGCGCGCCTGCGTTCCGGTTCAGTGAGCTTGGGGATCTTGATCTGGTTCCGAGGGTCCGGCGGCGTCATGCCCTCGGGTACCTGAAGGCCGGGCAGACTCTCGTTATTGCCCTCGAACGGCTTCTCCCTGCAACCATGATCGCGCGAGCGATGAAACCATGAATTGTAGACCGAGCAGCCCGACAGCAGCGGCAGCACGCAACAGAGGCACAGCGCGGGCAGCGCCGCGTACGGACGCAGCTTGGCGGACCTCACGCGGACTTCGCCTGCGTCAATGGCGCAAGTCCCTCGGCCGCCTCGAGCGCCGCGCGCACGCGCCCTTGAAATCCCTCGGACAGCTCGGTCAGCGGCAGGCGCAAACCCCCTTCGATCAGGCCGCGCTGGCTCATGGCCCACTTGAGCGGAATGGGATTGGCTTCGACGAACAGTGCCTCATGCAGGGCGCGCAACGATGCATCGAGCCGCAGCGCGTTCTCGCGCTCGCCGCGCAGCGCGGCAGTCATCAGCTGCACCATTGCCTCAGGCACCACGTTTGCCGTCACCGAGATCACCCCTTTTGCGCCGTGGGCAATGGCGGCCGCAGCCGTGCCATCATCACCCGACAAGACCACAAAATCCTTCGGCGTCAGCGCGACCAGCTCGCGCACCCGATCCATCGTGGCCACGGCTTCTTTGACCGCAACGATGCGTGGCAGTTTCGCCAGGCGCGCCACGGTCGCGGGCAGCATATCGACCGCTGTGCGCGAGGGCACGTTGTACAGCACGATCGGCACCGCGGCCGCGGCGGCCACGGCCTCGAAGTGCCGGTACAGGCCCTCCTGGGTCGGCTTGTTATAGGCCGGTGTAACCACCAGCAGCGCGTCGACCCCGGCGGCCGACAGGCGCCGCGCGCGCTCGACCGCAACCGCCGTGCTGCTGCTGCCCGCACCGGCAATCAGCGCCGCACGCCCCCCGAGCCTCATTCGGGCGCGCTCGACCAGTGCCAGCAGCTCCGCATCCGTCAGCGTCGCCGACTCGCCGGTGGTGCCGCCGACGACGATGCCGCTGGTGCCGGCGCTCAAATGCCGCGCCAGCAGCCGCTCCCAGACGGGCCAGTCGATGGCGCCGTCCGGGTGCATCGGCGTCACGATGGCGACCAGGCTGCCGGAGAACATTCAGGGAAACTTCCGGGAACTATTGTGGAAATTCAATTGCTTCAAACCAAAGACCGGGCGGGCGATGTTACGGGCGTGAGCGGACCTGAGGCAAGTGAGTCGCGGGCAGCGTTCGCAAGCCGGGTCAGTCCCGGTACACTGCCGCTGTCAACCATGACTTCGGACGCAATGAAGCAGCACCTCGCCGTCTCCGCCATCGGCAGCGACCGCACCGGCATGGTCCACGAGCTGACCCGGGTCATCACCGAGTGCGGCGGCAGCATCGCCGAGAGCCGCATGGCCGCCCTGGGTTCGGAGTTCGCAATGCTGCTACTGGTCAGCGGCAACTGGCACGCGCTGGCACGCATCGAATCCGAGCTCGCGCGCATGGCGGAAACCGATGCCCTGAGCGTGCACCTCAAGCGTACCGAGCCGAAGGCCACGCGCGTCGACATGCTGCCCTACTCGGTCGACATCGTGAGCCTCGACCAGACCGGAATCGTGGCCGGCCTGTCGGGGTTCTTTGCGAGCCGCAACATCGACATCATCGAAGTCTCGACGCGCAGCTACCCGGCGGCACACACCGGCGCGCCGATGTTCGCGGTACAAATGGTCATCAATGTCCCCGGTAAACAGCAGGTCGCGCAACTGCGAG
>DASYNV010000119.1:0-3252 GCA_036008365.1 Steroidobacteraceae bacterium
TCATCGAGTGCACGAACGTGCGCAAGGCTTACGGCGATCGGTTGTTGATCGATTCCTTGAGCTTCAGCCTGCCCGCGGGCGGGATCGTCGGCATCATCGGCCCCAACGGCGCCGGCAAGACCACGCTGTTTCGCATGCTAATCGGTGCTGAGACACCCGACAGCGGCAGCATTCGCGTCGGTCCCACCGTCAAACTGGCCTACGTCGATCAATCCCGCCAGGCGCTCGATGACCGGAAAACGGTGTGGGAGGAGATCTCCGGCGGACAGGACATCATCCGTGTCGAGGGCTACGAGACCGCATCGCGCGGGTATGTCGGCCGCTTCAACTTCAAAGGCACGCAGCAGCAGCAGTTGATCGGCGAACTCTCGGGCGGCGAGCGCAATCGCGTGCATCTGGCCAAGGTGCTGCGCGCCGGCGGCAACGTCTTGCTGCTCGATGAACCCACCAACGATCTCGACGTCGAGACCCTGCGTGCGCTCGAGGATGCGCTACTGAATTTCCCGGGCTGCGCGGTCGTGATCTCGCACGATCGCTGGTTTCTCGACCGCATCGCAACTCACATCATCGCGTTCGAGGGCAACTCGGAAGTGGTCTGGTTCGAAGGCAACTACCAGGACTACGTCGAGGACCTGCGGCGTCGCCGCGGCGACGACGCCGCCCAGCCGCACCGCCTCAAATATCGCAAGCTCACGCGCTGATTATGTAAACGCAGCGCGCACCGGCGGCATTCAACTGCTTTGGCGCGCAAGTTCGTGCCGCGGCCCGACTGTTCGGCTACACTCGAGCTCGACAGCCAGACAAATAAGACCCATGTCGATTTACGTCGATACCAACGATCGGCTGCACAACGATCAGGCCGCGAGCCTCGCGCTCACCTGTCCGCATTGCGCAGTGTTCGCCCACGTTACGCCGCTCGCGGCGCCCGCGTTCACGGATCTCGTCGCCACGCGGCCGAAGCAAACGGGGCTGATCTATCGCTGCGATGCCTGCAACTCGCCGATTTTCATGCGCACGCACGTACGCAGCTACGGGCCCGAGCGCATCGAGCTGTCGTCCCAGCTGGAGGAAGTCGAGCGGCCACGGGAGCAATTCGACTACGCGGATCTGCCGCCGGAGATCGAAACGCTGTTCGGTGAAACGCTGCTGTGTTATTCGCACGGGCTGTTCAACGCGTTTGCGGCCATGTGCCGCCGCACCATGCAGACGGTATTCGTCGATCTCGGCGAATCCGGCAAGCTGCGTGTGTTCGACGAGCTCAGCAACGTGCGCGACATGGCGGAGCTCGATGTCGCCATGTTCTCGGCTATCAAGCGCGTACTGTTCGGCACCGACGCCGATGCGGCTCCCAACTACCCGCCGATGGATGAATTTCAGGCGGCGCTGCTGCTCGAGATCATCAAGGACCTGCTCTACGAGAGCTACGTACGCCGGGCGCGCCTGCGCCAGGCGATCGTGGTACGGCGTGCCGCCGCGACAGATCCGGGCGAGCGCAATGGCGCGCAGCCGGTCGGCAGCGGCGCGAGTGGAATGGACCCGGCGCGCGTCTGAACCGCCGCTGGCAGCCTAACCGACCCAGACGCGGGCATTGCGGAACAGCCGCATCCAGCCGCCATCCTCGCCCGTATCACGCGGCCGCCAGGAATTCTGGGCGCTGCGATAGACGCGCTCCGGGTGCGGCATCGTGATCGTGACGCGGCCGTCAGCCGTCGTGAGCGCCGCGATCCCGTGCGGCGCGCCGTTCGGATTGGCCGGGTAGCTGCTCGCGGCCTCACCGCGATGGGTAACGTAGCGGAACGCGACCAGGCGGTTGTCGAGGCAGTGCTGCAGGCTCTGTGCGCGGTCGAACTTCGGCCGCCCTTCGCCGTGCGCGACAGCAACCGGCAGGCGCGAGCCGTGCATGCCGGCCAGCAGCACCGAGGGCGAATCGAGAATCTCGACCAGGCTCACGCGGCCCTCGAACTGCTCCGAACGGTTGCGCAGGAACTGTGGCCAGTGCTGCGCGCCGGGTATCAGTTCCTTCAGGACCGCGAACATCTGGCAACCATTGCAGACCCCGAGCGAGAAGGTGTCGGGGCGCGCGAAGAAGCGCTCGAATTCCAGCCGGGTGCGCTCGTGATACAGGATCGAGCACGCCCAGCCGCGACCGGCGCCGAGCACGTCTCCATAGGAGAAGCCGCCACAGGCGACCAGTCCTGAGAATCCAGCCAGGCTGCGCGCGCCGCCCAGTAGATCCGACATGTGGACATCGTGTGCCTCAAAGCCTGCGCGATCGAGCGCGGCCGCCATCTCGAAGTGACTGTTGACGCCCTGCTCTCGCAGCACGGCGACCGGTGGCCGGGCGCCGCGCGCGATCATCGGCGCGGCGATATCCTGATCGGGATCGAAACTCAGCCGTTGCGACAGACCCGGATCGGTCGCGTCGATCTGCGCGGCGAATTCCTCATCGGCGCACAGTGGATCATCGCGCAGCCGCCGCATCCGATAAGAGGTCTCCGACCAGGCGCGGCGCAGCTCGCTCCAGCTTTCATCGAGCAGCGCATCGCCGGCGCGGATTCGCAGCCGCATGGCCGCTGAGGGCGCGCCGATCGCGCGCGTGCAATCGGCCAGACCGTACTGCCCCAGACACGCCAGCACCGCTGCCTGGTCCTCACGCTTCACCTGCAACACCGCGCCCGGCTCTTCGGCGAACAGCAACGCTGCCGGGGAGCCGCTGGCGGCAGCGAGCGTGACCTCGAGACCGCAATGACCCGCAAATGCCATCTCAATCAAGGTCACGATCAGGCCGCCGTCGGACCGATCGTGATAGGCCAGCACCCAATCGCGCGCGCGCAGCTCGATCATCGCCGCGGCAAAGCTGCGCAGCAGCGCCGCATCGTCGAGATCCGCCGGCGCACCGCCGACGCGATTGAAAACCTGCGCCAGAGCGCTCATGCCGAGGCGATTTCGATCGCACCCGAGATCGATCAGCAGCAGCACCGTCTCGCCACGATCGCGTTGCAGGACCGGCGTCCAGGTGCGCCGCACGTCACGCACCGGCGCAAAGGCCGAGACGATCAGGGACACCGGCGCCACCACGGCCTTCTCCGTGCCGTCGCTCCGCCAAGCGGTGCGCATCGACAACGAGTCCTTACCGACTGGAATCGCAAGACCGAGCTGCGGACAGAGCTCCTCGCCAACAGCGCGCACGGCCTCGTACAGGGCCGCATCTTCGCCCTCGGTGCCGCAGGCCGCCATCCAGTTGGCCGACAA
>DASYNV010000120.1:0-8504 GCA_036008365.1 Steroidobacteraceae bacterium
CGGAATCAGACCCAGACTGAGTGCCACGTGATCGATGTTGGTAATCGTCCCGACCACCTGGCGGCGCGGCAACGGCCGCTCGCGCGCGAGAGTCGGGACCGCGACGATCTGCGCCTCGGAAGCCGCGCCGGGCTGCTGATATAGATCAACGATCTCAACACGACAGTGATCGCCATATTTGCCGCACAGCCGTTTGACGTCCGCTACCGCCTGGGTGCTGCGCGGACCCATGCCGGCCACGAACAACCGCAATTCAGCGTTCTCGGCCTTCAATCGTCCTCCGCGCTACTTCATGGGCCGAATATCGAGGCCTACGAGGATGCGCTCCGTATTCGACAGGTCGCCGATGATTTTTCGAACCGGCTCGGGCAGTTTACGAACCAGGGTGGGTATCGCAAGAATCTGATCGCCCTGCGCGAGTGCCGGAGTTTGCAGCAGATCGATGACCTCGATGTCGTATTCTGCTGTCAGATTTTCCTCACAGATCCTCTTTAGGTTGGAATTGTTCCCGGCAGCCTCGAGCTCAGTTGCCAGCGTTTTTTCCCCCTGGCCGCTCCGTCATCACGACCGCAGCCTGCAACGAGAAATCGGCCAATTCAGCCGCGCTCTGCGCGGCCGAGCCGTTGTCCGGCGCGATGATGCGGCAATAGACCGCGCTCAGCGCTTCGATGACCTGTACGCTCGAGCTCTGCGGTCGCGCCCGAGTGTAGCGGCTCACCAGGCTTTCGAGTTCGGCACGATCGTGCGTCGCGTGCCGAAGCTTCGGACCCTCTGCGAGCGCCGGCTGCAGCACGCTCTCATCAAGCGAGGGACAGGCGAGCTCACCGATCCGCCCGCCCGCGGCTGGCTGCGCCAGCTGCCGCCAGCTGCCGACCGTCCAGGGCGTGGCGTTGGGCGCGCCACGATTTCCCCAGGCCGTGCGAACAAAATTCGTGACATCGGCGATCTGTTGATCATCCAGTGACTTGGCGAACGAGTCCATTGCGCCCCGCGCGCCGCGGGCGTTCAGGCCCTCGAGCAGTACTACGATGACGTAGTGGGGTGATCGGGCGCTGAGCGCCGTGGCGCCGGCGAGTGGGCGCACGCCCTTCCGGCCCTGTCCGCTATTGCCATGGCAGCCCGCGCAGCTGCGCTCGAACTGCGCCTTGCCCTCCTTGAGATTCTCATCCGAAGTCGTGGTGACATCCTTGACCCGTTCGGGAGCCGCGCCCTTCGGCGCATCCTTGAGGTACGTGGCCATAGCGAGCATATCGGCGTCGGTCAAATGACCCAGGCTGTCGTGAACCGCCGAGTGCATCGGGCCATTGGTGCGCAGAAGCCGCGCCACATCATCGATCTTGGCGCTCGCTATCGAGGTCAGCGGGTCACGGGCCATGTCGGGCGCGTACCAGTCCTCGAGCTGCGCGTCCGTCAGGCGATGCGGCGGATCGGCCGACTGCGCGATATTGCGCGAGGTATGGCAGGTATCGCAGTGGCCCAAGGCCTCGACCAGATAATGGCCGCGGTTCCAGGCCTCCCCTTTGGCAGGCTGAGTGCTGAATGCGCCGGGTTTGTAGTATAGACTCTGCCACACGCCAAGGCCCGCGCGATTGTCGAACGGAAAGGACAACGAGTTCTTGGGCGTTGAGTGCGTGACTGCCGGAACAAGGCGCAGGTACGACCAGAGCGCATACAGATCGTCTCTGCTCATATGGGCGTAACTGGCGTAAGGCATCGCCGGGTACAGCAAGGCGCCGTCCTTGCGAACGCCGAGGCGCACTGCGCGCTCGAAGTCTTGCGCCTCCCAACCGCCGATGCCGCTTTTGTCGGGCGTGATATTGGGCGCGTAGACAGTGCCGAATGGCGTCTTGAGGGCACCGCCACCGGCAAAAGCCTTACCGCCAGGCTCGGTATGACAGGACACGCAACCGGCCGCGCGGGCGACGTATTCACCACGCCGAATCATTTCGTCGCGCGCGGCATCAGCGGCTTGAGTGGCCGTTGTTGCCGCGCCGCTCGCCAGGGCCCCGACGATCACCGCCACCCACACGGTCCGCATGGGACGCCACTCTCGCTCTGCCCCGAATATCCGGTAGCGCGACTATGAAAAATAGATGCAAGCGCCGCCGTAGGACGGGCGAGCATTATTTTGTCCTCGCCGTACCGACCTGCGCGCAACTGGGCTCGTGGAAATAATCCAGGCGAGATATCAACCGTAATCAATTGATCTTAATACATGTATTTGTTTCAACGGCGTCGCCAAAAGTCCCACCGCCAGAAACCATCAGAGGAATGCGGCTCGACATTGACCCCCGCCGCGATTAGAAAACTCCACAGGTCCGCCGTCATGGAGAACATCCGATGGATTCAATCAAACGCCCACCCGAACCGCGCACGCAGCCCGATCCGCCGCAGCCTTCAAGCGATGCTGACGAGGCCGAAAAAAACGATGAGCGTCTCGATGAAGAACTCGATGAGACCTTTCCGGCCAGTGATCCGATTCCGTATCGTCACGACAGCTGATGCGTGACGGACGCTACTCGTTCGCCAGCAGGTTCGTCAGGCGCGCTTCGCGCAGGTCGAGATCGCGCTCGATGCGCCGCCGAGACTCATCCTTGAGCTTGCCGCTCCGATAAAGTTCGTTGATCTGGTCGCGCTCGACGCTGATCAGCAGCCGTTCGATCTCATCATGCAGCGCGATGATGCGCTGGTGGCTCTCGCCGTCTTCGCTGCGATGCCAGACGTGATTGAGCCGGCTCTGCTGGTGCAGGCGGATCGGCGCCACGACCTCTTCCGGCAATCCGCGCGCGGTCGTGAGCTCATCGAGCTGATCGATCGCCGCTTCGATCGCGAGGCGTCGCCCCGCGAATTCCTCGCTCCGCATCGCCTGCCGCTCGAGCCGACCGGCATCGGCGAGCCCCAGCCAGCGGATCACGCTCGGCAGCAACAGCCCTTGGCCCACGAGCGTCACCAGAATCACGGCGAAGGTCAGGAACAGAATCAGGTCGCGGTCCGGAAAGCGCCGGCCATCCTCGGTCACGAACGGGATGGCCAGCGCGGCGGCGATCGAAACGATGCCGCGCACGCCTGTGAATGACAGCACGAACGGCCATTGCCAGGGCGGCGAGGGATCCTTGCGCGCGATCGCCGGCACCAGCAAGCGCGGCAGATAGGTCGCCGGATAGAGCCAGATCAGCCGCGCCAGAATCACGACCGCGCACACCACCGCGCCCGACACCACGAGTTCTCGCAGTGTGTAGCCCGAGATGCCGCCGACCAGGGTGCGCGCCTGCAGTCCCGTGATCAGGAAAATCATGCCCTCGGTCATGTAGATCAGGAAATCCCAGAAGAAGATGCCCTGCAGGCGCGTGTCGGCGCTGATGAGCCGCAGTCCGTTCCGGCTGATGTAGAGCCCGGTGGTCACCGTGGCCAGCACTCCCGAGCCGCCGAGATACTCCGGTGGCCAGTAGGCGGCGAATGGCGTCAACACCGAGAGCAGGATCTCGACCCGCGGTTCATCGACCCAGCGCCGCAGACGCAGCATGAGCCAACCGACTGCGAGACCCCAGACGATCTCGCCGGCCACGATGGCGGCAAATGTCGCGAGCGCATGGCCCAGTGAAAACACCCCGACACTGACGGCTACCACTGCGAACCGATACAGGATCAGCGCGGTCGCATCGTTGGCGAGTCCCTCGCCCTCGAGGATCACGAGGAGGCGACGCGGCAGCTGCATGCGACGCGCAATCGACAGTGGCGCCACGGCATCCGGCGGCGACACGATCGCACCGATGATGAAGCCAACGGGCCAGGCGAGCCCGAGGAACCAATGCGTGACCGCGGCCGTCGCCAGCGTCGTGAACACGACGCACCCGACCGCCAGCATCGAGATCGGCCGCAGATTGAAGCGGAACTCGCGCCAGCTCATCGCAACCGACGAGGAGTAGATCACCGGCGGCAGCACCATCAGCAGCACGAATTGAGGGGCCAACCTGACGGTGGGCAGACCCGGCACAAGCGCGAGCGCCACACCGGTGAGCACCAGCAGGATCGCGGATGGAATCTGCAGCCGCGCGGCCAGCACCGCGACCGCGGCGATCACCACCAGCAGCACCACGAGAATCTGCAGTAGCGAGACCATGCTACGACGATGATGATATGCCGCGCTTCGGTGGATACCAGGCCAGCCACAAGGCGCAGAGGCTGCCCAGTATCACGATCGGCAGAATATCCAGCAGCAATTGCGCGGAGCTGTGACCGGCTGATTTGAGCGCGCCACCCAGCTTGGGTCCCACGATCGAGCCCACGCGTCCGATCGCCACGGCCGCGCCCACGCCAACGCCGCGGATGAGGGTCGGATAGCCCGAGGGCGCCTGCGCATAGAGAAATGCCTGCGCGGCGATCACGGCGCAGCCGAGCAGAAACACGATGCTCACGACCAGCATCAATTCCACGGGCGCCTTCGCCAGCAGCAGGATCAGTGCCGGCAGGGCGACAAAGGTCACGACGATGCTCGGCCCGCGCAGCGGACCCTCCAGCAGCCGGCCCATCGTCAGCCCCGCCAGCGCGCCGCCGACGTTGAAGCCGATCTGCGTGCCCGCTGCCTGCGCGCGCGTCATGCCGGCATCGTGCATCAGCGTCGGCAGCCAGTTCAGCAACAGATAGAGGGTCAGCAAACCCAGGAAGAAGCTGATCCACAGCAACAGTGTCCAGGGCGCCCGCCCGTTGCCGAGGATCGAGAACGGGCCGGCCCGCGTGGGCCCGGGCGCCGATTCACGAAAGGCCGCAGACTCCTGCAACCAAACCGCCATGATCGGCGCGAGCAATAGCGGCGCGATGCCTCCGGTCAGAAAAATCCAGCGCCAATGGGCCGCGATCACCAGCAGGCTGATCAGACTCGCGATTGCGCCGCCAAACGGATTGCCGCTGTAAACCAGGGCCACACTCGCGTTCTGGCGGTTGGCCGCGGCGCTCTCGGCCGCCAACGCAATCAGATTGGGCAGCGCGCCACCGAGCCCCAGACCGGTCAGCAGCCGCGCCCACGCCAACGAGGAGATATCCCAGGCGAACGCCGTGAGCACGGAAAACAAGCCGAACAAAGCGATCGATGCCACGAGCACGGATTTGCGCCCGACCCGATCCGACACTCGGCCGCCAATCAGTGCGCCGAAAAACAGCCCCAACGTGCTGGCGCTGAAGAATGAGCCGAGCTGATCGGGAGTCGGTCTGAACTCCGCGGCGATACCGGCAGCCGCGACTCCGGCCGCCTGCAGATCGAAGCCTTCGCAGACCGCCGCCAGAAGACAGAACACAATTGTCCTGCGAGCCGCGGCGCCCTCGGCGCCCTGGACCATTCTCTCCCCCTGTCGCGTGCGAAACCGCGGCGCACCGCGGCGGGGCTCATCCTAGAGCATTGCACGCAACAGAGCGATGTGAGCTCATGCGCCGGGGCGTGCCACACGCATCTAGCTCAAGGAGCTTTGGCGGCCCGGCAATGCTTCTGGCAGCGGTGCGGCTTTGATCTCTACACGCACCGGACCGCAGATCTCTTGGGTCTGTGCGCCCTGCGGCACGCTCTTGAGCCGAACCTGGCGTGCCCAGACGACGGCAAAGTCATCGAATCGCTTGTCGCCCGAGGAGCCGACTACATCGGCACTCGAGATCGTGCCGTCGGGCGATACACATACCTTGATGATGGCGGTCTCGCCGGCAGGAAAGCGGGCACCGGAGACCAGGAACGACGAAGAGGATTCATCGAACGGGTTCGGCAGGACCGACGCAACGGGAGACGGTCGCCGGGGCCAACTGCAGGCACTCAGCGCGGCCAGACAGGAAAGCGACAGCAGGGTCGTGCGGGTCATACCCCTCTGAATCTCATCACAGCGCAGCAGCACGAGCAACCTGGCCCGCGCCTGATATCGTTTCGTTCGTGTCGCAGTGCGTCCAATAGGTTTGGGCCAGCGTATTAACGCAAACGGGAGCCTGCGGGACATGACGATCGGCGCGCGCACGGCGGCTGCAGCCGCGCTCATGACTTTCGCTGTGCTGTCCGCGGCTCACGCCGACGACGGTGACGCCATCAACACGGTGCTGCCACCCATTACGGTGGTGGCAACCGGTGTCAGCAACATGGAAGCGGCATCGGCCGGCGACATCGGCCAACAGCAGATCTTGAGCCAGCCGCTGCTGCGACCGGCGGCGATTCTCGAGAACGTCCCGGGTCTGATCGTGACGCAGCACTCCGGCGAGGGGAAAGCCAATCAGTATTTTCTTCGCGCGTTCAATCTCGATCACGGCACCGATCTCGCGTCCGAGATCGATGATGTACCCATCAATATGCCGACCCACGCCCACGGTCAGGGTTACACCGATCTGAACTTCCTGATCCCGGAGTTGGCCGCCGATCTGCACTACAAGAAGGGCCCCTACTACGCCGACGAAGGCGACTTCGCTACCGCCGGAACGGTGCGGATCGATCTGCTCAATGCGCTGCCCGCCACTGCCACCTTGGGAGTCGGACAAGACGGTTATCGGCGTGCATTGGCGATGGGATCCGTGCGGCTCGGCGGCGGCAGCCTGCTCGCCGCGGGCGAGGCCTATCACAACGATGGCCCGTTCGATCTGCCGGACGACTATCGGCGTCTCAACGGCGTATTGCGCTATCACGCCGGCAGCGATCAGGACTACTGGACGCTCACCGGCATGGCCTATTCGGGCAGGTGGAACGCCACCGACCAGGTGCCCGAGCGCGCGATCGATGACGGCATGATCGATCGATTCGGCAATCTCGCGCCGACCGACGGCGGCCGCTCGAGCCGCTACAGCGCCTCATTCAGCCGTGTGCGGCGTACCGATGCCGATCAGATTCAATTCTCCGCCTATGTCATTCGCTACCAGCTCGATCTGTGGTCGACCTTTACCTATGACCTCAAGGACCCGCTCAATGGCGATCAGATGCTGCAGCATGATGATCGGTTCGTATATGGCCTCAAGCTTTCCAAGACCTGGTACACGTCGCTGAACGGTCTGCCGATGTCGAATCTCATCGGCCTGCAGGGGCGGCTCGATGACATCCTCGATGTCGGTATCTTCCCGACCTACCAGCGGGCGATCATCGGCACCACGCAAAACGCTGGCGTCACCGAAGGCAGCGGCGCGATCTACGCTGAAAACAGCCTGCAGTGGCGCACCGACGTGCGCACCGTGGTCGGACTGCGCGCAGACCTGTTCGACTTCGATGTCCGCGACCGGATGCTCGGCCGCGATGGCAGTTGCAGCATCAGGAGCGATCCGCTCGGCTGCGACACCGGCACGCGGCGCGCCTCGATCTTCAGTCCCAAGTTCGGCCTCGAGCTCGGGCCTTGGTGGAACACGCGCTGGTTCTTCAACATCGCCGACGGCTATCACAGTAACGATGCGCGCGGTGTTACACGCAGCGGCCAGAATCCCGCCGTGCCAGCGGTCACACCGCTGGCGCGCGCGGTCAGCGGCGAGCTCGGGCTCTCGAGCAGCCCGCTGCCGCAATGGCAGACCACGCTCGATGTGTTCGAGCTCAAGCTCAAATCGGAACTGGTCTTCGACGGCGACGCTGGTGTGACCGCGCCCAGCGGCGCGACCACGCGCATCGGCGTCGAGTGGGGCAATCGCTACCATATCAATGCCTGGTTGTCGGCCGAGCTCAACGCCGCCGTGACCCGAGCGCGCTTCGACCAGGACGCGTCACCCGATGATCTCGGATGCAGCGATGCCGCGCCGAGTCATCCGTGTGCTGGCCGCATCGACATCGTCGGCCGTTACGTGCCGAACAGTCCCACCGATGTCATCGATGCCGCGATCACGGCGCAGCGCGACTCAGGCTGGTTCGGCGCGCTGCGTGCGCGCCACTTCGGCGCATCGCCGCTGGTCGAGGACGGCAGCGTACGATCGCCGCCCTACACCACGGTCGATGGGCAGCTCGGCTTTCGATCCGGAACGCATTGGCTGGGCGCGCTCGATGTCTTCAATCTGTTCAACGTGAAGTGGAACGACATCGAGTACTTCTATGTGTCGCGGCTGCCGAACGAGGCCTACGCGACACCCGACTACATCGTGCACCCCGGCGTGCCGCGCACGCTGCGGGCGCACATTCAGTACTACCTGTGACCCCAACCAGGCGTATCGCCGAGCAGGCGGCGCACCGCCGCTGCTAGCGGCAGTGCTCGTCCTCGTGATGATTGTCACACCAGGCGACTTCGCGGTGACCGTATCGATCGATGCGATCGCCACGCTCGTAGCTATAAGGTCCGTGATCACGTGCGACGATGCACCCCGAGAGACCGCTCACCGCCAAGACCACGGCGGCCAGCGCGACCCGATGGAAGGTTTTCATGGCTTCACCCCTGAGTATTGACCGGCCGTTGGCGCGCCGCTCGAAACATCCTAATGCGCTGCGGGGTACTGTCGAGTTGTCGCTACTTGGATAACGCTGTAGGCATCGTCGGACGATGCAGTATCGGGGCCGGAAAACAAAATGGCCCGCAGCGTTT
>DASYNV010000121.1:0-6983 GCA_036008365.1 Steroidobacteraceae bacterium
GCGATCGTCATGTGCCGGGACTACCGGCTGCCGCTGCGCGTATTCGATCTGAGCCGCGCGGGCGATCTGCTGCGGATCATGCAGGGTGAGGACATCGGCACTTTGGTGACCACCGAATGAAGGCAGTGCGACCATGCTCGAGGATCTGAAAAAAGACGCCACCGCGCGCATGCAGAAATGCGTGCAGATATTCCAGGCCGACCTCAAAAAGCTGCGCACCGGGCGCGCGCATCCGAGCCTGATCGAGCACCTGAAAGTCGACTACTACGGTTCCGACGTGCCGTTGCAGCAGGTGGCGAGCATCAGCATCGAGGATGCGCGCACGCTGGTGGTGTCGCCGTGGGAGAAAAACATGGTCGGCCCGATCGAGAAGGCGATTCACAAGTCCGAGCTCGGACTGACGCCCAATACCGCGGGCACGGTGATCCGCATTCCGCTGCCGCCGCTGACCGAGGAGCGGCGCCGCGACATCAGCAAAGTGGTACGGCAGGATGCCGAGAATGCGCGTGTGAGCGTGCGCAGCGTGCGCCGCGACGCGATCACGGATCTCAAGGAGTTGCTCAAGGAGAAGCTCGTGTCCCAGGACGAGGAGCGCCGTGGGCAGGAGGAGATCCAGAAGCTCACCGATCGGTTCATCGGCGAAATCGACCAGCAGTTGGCCGCCAAGGAAAAGGAAATCCTGCAGGTTTGAACAGTCCCGCCACAGCCGCCCGGTATTCGCCGCTGCCGCGGCACATCGCCATCGTCATGGACGGGAACGGGCGCTGGGCGCGCGCGCGCGGCGATGCGCGCGCCGATGGACACCGTGCCGGCGTGGAGCCGGTGCGCATGGTGATCGAAGAATGCGTGCGTCACGAGATCGGGGCGCTCACCTTGTTTGCTTTCAGCAGTGAGAACTGGCGCCGGCCGCGCGATGAGGTCATGAGCCTGATGTCGCTGTTCGTCGAATCGCTCGAGGCGCAGATCGAAGAGCTGCATCGCAACGGCGTGCGCCTGCGTTTCATCGGCGAGCGCGCCGAGCTGGATGCGCGATTGCGCGCGAGCATCGCGAGCTCGGAGCAGACGACCATGGCCAATGCGCGCCTGCAGCTGCAGATCGCCCTGAGCTACGGCGGCCGCAACGACATCGTGGTGGCCGCGCGCCGGCTGGCATCGCAGGTCGAGCGGCACGAGCTCAAGCTGGCGGAGATCGATGAGCCCACTTTTGCCGCGGCGCTGGCACTCGGAGGGCTACCGGACCCGGATCTGTTCATCCGCACCGGCGGCGAGCAGCGCATCAGTAATTTCCTGCTATGGAATCTCGCCTATACCGAACTGTACTTCACCGAGTGCCTGTGGCCGGACTTCGATGCCTCCTGCTTCGCCGCAGCGTTGCAACACTTCGCTACGCGCCAGCGGCGCTTCGGGCTCACCGAGGCGCAGCTTGAGGGCGCCGCAGCCGCGTCGGATTGAGACGCTCGCCCGATGTTGCGTTCCCGCGTCGTAACAGCCCTGGCCCTGGCGTTGCTGCTGGTGGGAGCGATTCTTTATTCGCCGCCCCCTGTCACGGGCGTGATTCTCGGACTGATTCTTCTGATCGGCGCCTGGGAGTGGTCGGCCTTTCTGGCCGTCACTGCGCCCTGGCGCGTACTCTATGTGCTGCTGCTGGCGCTGTGCGGGCTGGCCGGCGTGTGTTGCTTGCTCGATCCGCAACGCTTCGTCTGGACCATGACCATCGCCGCGGCCTGGTGGACGCTGGCGCTCATCTGGATTGCGGCTGCACCGCAGCGTGTGGCGTGGTTCGCGGCCGCGCTCGCGGGTGCGCTGGCGCTACTGCCGACCTGGATTGCACTGGTGCACATCGACATGCACTGGAGCCGGGGCGCGCAGTGGACCTTGTTCGTTTTGGCGCTAAGCTTCGCGGCCGATACCGGAGCCTTCTTTGCCGGCCGGCAGTTCGGCCGGCTGCCGCTCGCTCCGCGCGTCTCGCCGAAAAAGACCTGGGAGGGCGTCATGGGAGGAATGCTGCTGGCGCTTGCGGTGGGGGCCTTCGGGGCTGTCTGGTTCCGGCTGGCGCCGACGCGCTTCGTGCCGTTGTGCCTGGCGGCGGCTGGGTTCTCCGTGGTCGGCGATCTGACGGAAAGCATGCTCAAGCGACACGTGCACCTCAAGGACAGCGGACGGCTCTTCCCGGGGCATGGCGGCGTGCTCGATCGCATCGACAGCGTGACGGCGGCGACGCCGATCATGGCCCTCGGGCTCATCTGGCTCGGGGTCGGCACATGAGCGAAATCGGGGTCCTGGTTCTGGGATCGACCGGCACGGTCGGCGTCAACACGCTCGAGGTGCTGGCACTGCATCCAGAGCGCTTTCGCGTGTTTGCGCTGGCGGCACGCGGTAATACCGAACTCATGCTGCGGCAATGCCGGCGGTTCGAGCCCGAGTGGGCGGCGCTGGAGTCCCCCGCGGCCGCACGGGAGCTCGAGCAGCAGCTCCGGCAGGCTGGGTCCCGCACTCGAGTGGTCGCCGGCGCTGCAGCCATCGCCGAGCTTGCGACCCAGGCGCAGGCGCAATATGTCATGGCGGCCATCAGCGGCGCGGCGGGGCTCGCCTCGGCGCTCGCGGCGGCAGGAGCCGGCAAGCGTCTCATGCTCGCCAACAAGGAATCCGCCGTCATGGCCGGCGCGCTGCTGATCGCTGCCGTCCAGCGCTCAGGCGCACAGCTGATCCCGATCGACAGCGAACATAATGCAATCTTCCAGTGCCTGCCTCCGGACTTCCGGGCCGGGGTTGCGCCGGCCGGCGTACGCCGGCTGCTCCTGACGGCCTCGGGCGGCCCGTTTCTGAACTGGTCGGCCGAGGCGGTCGCGCAGGCGACCCCGGCACAGGCCTGCGCGCACCCGCGCTGGATCATGGGCCGCAAGATCTCGGTCGATTCGGCAACCCTCATGAACAAGGGCCTGGAGCTGATCGAGGCCAGCGTGCTGTTCGGCATGCCGGCGCGCCAGGTCGACATCGTGGTGCACCCGCAGAGCGTGGTGCACTCGCTGGTGGAATACGAGGACGGCTCGGTGCTGGCGCAGCTGTCGGCGCCGGATATGCGCGTGCCGATCGCCCAGGCGCTCGCCTGGCCGCAGCGCATGGCGGCCGGTGTAGAATTCCTGGATCTGGTACGGGCCGCACGGCTGGATTTCCTGGCCCCCGACCCGCAGCGCTTCCCTTGCCTGCGTCACGCGCAGGAGGCGGCCCGGCTCGGCGGCCTCAGTTGCGCCAGCCTCAACGCGGCCGATGAGATCGCCGTGCAGGCGTTCCTCGACAAGCAATTGAACTTTGGGGATATTCCGGCAGTCATTGAATCAGTCATGGGAAGGGTACAAGGGGGAGCGATGACCGGACTCGAAGCGGTTCTGGCAGCCGATGGCGAGGCTCGGGCCTTGGCGTCCGAGGTCGTCGCGCGCCGCACGGCCGGCCTGCGCGTGTCCCCGTGAGCATACTCACGCACCTGCTCGCCTTCATCGTCGCCGTGTGCCTTCTGGTCACGGTGCACGAATTCGGTCATTTCTGGGTGGCGCGCCGGCTTGGTTTCAAGGTGCTGCGCTTCTCGGTCGGCTTCGGCAAGACGCTCTGGAGCCACGTTGCGGGAGCGGATCGTACTGAATACATCATCGCCGCCGTGCCGCTGGGCGGCTACGTCAAGATGCTCGATGAGCGGGAAGCGCCCGTGGATCCCGCCGAGCAGCATCGGGCCTTCAATCGCCGGCCACACTGGCAGCGCATCTGCGTGCTGCTGGCGGGACCCGCCTTCAACATCATCTTTGCGGTGCTGCTGCTGACCGGCATTCTGCTCATGTCCGGTGTCGCGCAGGTGCGCCCCGTGCTCGGCAATCTCGAGGCCGACTCGATTGCGAGCCGCGCCGGATTGCGCGCGGGGGATGAGATCACCGCGATCAATCGGCGCCCGGTCAGCTCGCAGCGCGACGCGCTGCTCGACCTGCTCGATGCGGTCAGCGACAGCGCCCCGATCATCGTGACCGTGCGCGGCGGCAACGGCGCCGAGCGATCCGGCGCCCTGGCCGTGCCGGATGCGGCGCAACGCCGCCGCCTCACCGAGCCTTCGGCGCTCATGAGCGGACTCGGCATCAAATTCTACGAGCCGCCGATTCCGCCGACGCTCGGCAAGGTCGAGCCGGACGGCCCGGCCGCGCACTCGGGGCTCAAGGTGGGGGACACCATCCTCACCATCGATGGCGAGACGGTGCGCGATTTCCAGGATGTGGTGAAGCACATCCAGGCGCGACCGGGACAGACCGCGGCGATCCGTTACCGGCGCGACGGTGTCGAGGGCACGCTGCAGGTGTCCGTGCTCGCCGAAGTGCACGACGGCAAGACCATCGGCCGCATTCATGTCGCGCCCCCGCCGTTGGCGCCTTACCCGGAAAGCATGTTGCGGCACGTTAATCTGTCGCTGCCGGCCGCGTTCGTGCGTGCCAATGTCGAAGCCTGGGACATGAGCACGCTGCAAGCGCGGCTGTTCTGGCGCATGTTGATCGGCCACGTCTCCATGAAAAACTTAAGCGGGCCGCTCAGCATCGCCGAGTATGCCGGCGACTCGGCCGCGCTCGGCACGGTGTCGTTCCTGTCGTTCCTGGTGGTGGTGAGCCTGGCGCTGGGATTCATGAATCTGCTGCCGATCCCGATCCTCGACGGCGGCCAGATCGTGTTCCAGACCATCGAGTGGCTCAAGGGCAGCCCGCTGTCCGAACGCTTTCAGGCCATCGGCCAGCAGCTCGGCATCGCGGTGCTGGTGCTGCTGATGGGTGTGGCCCTGTTCAACGACATCTCGCGCCAGTTCGGTTGAAGCATCCTTGATCATCTGTAAACGGCGCGGGCATGCGCGCGCACTCGCCGCAATCCTCCTCGCGGCCGCTCCGGGTGCGCTGCCCGCGCAGCAGGCCGTGAGCGAGGAGTTCACGGTCAGCAACATCCGTGTGCAGGGCCTGCAGCGGATCTCCGAGGGTACGGTCTACAACTACCTGCCGGTCAACGTCGGCGACCATCTCAATCCCCAGCGCGTGCGCGAGGCCATGCGTGCGCTCTATGCCACCGGGTTCTTCCGCGACGTCGAGCTGCGGCGCGACGGCACGGTGCTGATCGTCGCGGTCTCGGAGCGGCCCTCGCTCGAGAGTGTCGATATCAAGGGCAACAAGGACATCAAGACCGAGGACCTGCAGAAGTCGCTGCGCAACGTCGGCCTGGCGGCCGGCAAGACCTTCGACCGCTCGACGCTCGATGAAGTCACGCAGTATCTGACCGACCAGTACTACAGCCGCGGCAAGTATGCGGTGCAGATCGACACCAAGGTCGAGAACCTGCCCGACAACCGCGTGCGCGTGAACATCAACATCAAGGAAGGCAGCCGCGCCAAGATCCGCCAGATCAACATCGTCGGCAACACGGTGTTCCGCGACAAGGACATCCTGGCGACGCTCGCGCTGCAGACGCCGAACTGGCAGTCCTGGTACAAACAGAGCGACCGCTACGCGCGCGAAACCCTGCAGGGCGATCTCGAGAAGATCCAGACCTATTACCAGGATCGCGGTTACGCCAACTTTCACATCGATTCGGTGCAGGTCGCGATCGCGCCCGACAAGAGCGATATTTTCATCACCGCCAACATCACCGAGGGCGCGATCTACAAACTCGGCGAGATCAAGCTCGCGGGCAACCTGATCGCACCCGAGTCGGAGCTCAGGCGGTTGCTGCTGGTGGCACCCGGCCAGACCTATTCGCAGAAAACCATCAGCGCCACGCAGGAGGCCATCAAGAATCGGCTCGGTGCCGAGGGTTTCTATTTCGCCAAGGTCGAGCCGGTGCCGCAGATCGACGAGCCCAACAAGATCGTCAATCTGACCTTGTTCGTCGACCCCGGCAGCCGCGTGTACGTGCGCCACATCAACTTCACCGGCACCACGCGCAGCGACGATGAAAGTCTGCGGCGCGAGCTGCGTCAGCTCGAGGGGGCCTGGCTGTCGAACATCTCGCTCGAGCGATCCAAGCAGCGCCTGCAGCGCCTCGCCTTCGTCGAGAGCGTCGAGGAGACCACGGAGCAGGTGACCGGCTCGCCGGACCTGGTGGACGTGAACTTCGCCGTCAAGGAGCGGCCGAGCGCCACGATCGGCGGCGGCATCGGCTACTCGGCGTATCAGGGGCTCGTGCTCAACGGCAACTTGAGCGACAGCAACTTTTTCGGAGGCGGCGATTTCGTCGCGCTCAACGTCGACGCGGGGGCGTTCAACAAGATCTACAGCCTCAGCGAAACCGATCCGTATCGCACCGTCGACGGGCTGTCCCGCACGATCTCCCTGAGCTACCGCGATTCGACCCAGTTCGTGTCCCAGTCATCGGCCTTCAGCAGCAAGAACCTTGGTCTGGGTCTGACCTACGGCTATCCGATCACCGAGTATCAGGGCGTCAGCGCCGGCCTGTCGCTGCAGAAAGTCGATCTGCTGACCTTTGCGGCCAGCAGCGCGCAGCAGGCCGTGCAATGGGTGCAATCCAACGGCCATCCCTATTCGGGTGAGTCGGTCTCGACCTTCATCGAGCCCGACGGCACCACCATTACCAGCAGCACCGCGCTCGCGGGTTCGCGCTTCACCACTGTCGAGGTGACGGCGGGCTGGCAGTACGATTCGCGCAACCGCGCGCTGTTTGCCGACCGCGGCCTGCGCAGTGCGCTGAGCTTCACCATCGTGCCGCCCGGTTCCAACGTGCGCTATTGGATCGGCAACTACCAGTTCTCGGGCTATCTGCCGCTGTGGCGCAAATTCATCCTGTCCGAGGTCGTGCAGCTCGCCTACGGCAGGGGCATGGGGAGCACCACCGGCCTTCCGCCCTACAAACGCTTCTATGCCGGCGGCCCCGATACCGTGCGCGGCTACACCGAGGATACGCTCGGGCCCGTGGATACCAACGGCAATCCGTACGGCGGCAACCTGCTGACCGTG
>DASYNV010000122.1:0-3269 GCA_036008365.1 Steroidobacteraceae bacterium
GGACTGATCGAGCGGCAGCCGCTCGGTGCGGTAGCCGGTGACGCGATCATCCAGATGCTCGAGCTCGCAGGAGGGCAGGCCGCAGGACTCCCATTCCCCCTGCACGCGCTTCACCATCCGCAAGTAGCGCTCGGCCTGCTCGCGCTCCGACTCATCGAGCGAGCCGGGCTCGAAGCCGAAGTGATGCGCCGACAGCGAGATGGTCAGCTCCGGATGGTTGGCCACGCAGTGATAGCACTCGCGGTTGTTCTCCATCGTCAGCTTCCAGTTGCCGCGCTCGATCAGATCGGTCGAAGCGGCAACCTTGCAGTCACGAATGCCGTGTGCGCGCAGATACGGCGTCATGGCGGCGTCGAGCTCGTCGATGTCGGCAGGTGCCTGCGCACTCAGGCAGATGAACAGCAGCCCCGAGATCGAGCGCACGTGCACCGGCTTGAGTCCGTGGCACGAGCGATCGAAATCACTGCCCATGTGATGGGCAAACTTCAGTTTGCCGTCGAGACCGTAGGTCCAGGCGTGATAGGGACAGACCAGGTTGCCGACATTCGCGTGCGCGCTCTGCACGATGCGCGCCCCGCGATGACGGCAGACGTTGTGAAAGGCGTGGATCCGGTCTTCGTCGTCACGCACAATCAGCACCGAGGTGCTACCGATCTCGGCCGTGATCACATCGCCCGCGTGCGGTATCTCCGCCTCGACGCCGACATAGATCCAGTGGCGGCCAAAGATCAGGCGCAGATCGGCGTCGAACACTTCGCGGCTGGTATAAAAGGCCTGCTCGAGGCTGTGGCCGCGCCGCCGGCGCGCGATCAGCTCGGAGAGGTACGCCTTAGTGTCATCGGTCATCATGGCGGTTGCAGTGTCGCAAAGCGACGCAGGGCGATATTGCCTGAAAGCGGCATGCGGCTTCAAGAAACCGACATGTCGTTTCCATTCAAACTCGGCGCCGCGCCGATGCACGTGCCGGAAGGGCCGCCATGGGCATCATGCGTCGCGATCAGGGGGACAGGCAATTCATGCGTAAGTTCTCGGCTTGGGCGCTGCTGCGCGAGGGACTGCGCGGGCAGAAGGGCTGGGAGGCCCAATGGCGCTCGCCCAAGCTGCAAGCCGACTACGAGGCCGTGATCGTCGGCGGCGGCGGCCATGGTCTCGGGGCGGCGTACTACCTGGCGCGCGAGCATGGCCTGCGACGCATCGCAGTACTCGAGAAGGGCTGGATCGGCGGCGGCAACACCGGCCGTAACACCACCATCATCCGTTCCAATTACCTCTATGACGAGAGCGCGGCACTGTACAACCACGCGGTCAAGCTCTGGGAGCGGCTGTCGCAGGTTCTCAACTACAACGTCATGTTCTCGCAGCGCGGCGTGATGATGCTGGCGCATACCGTACACGACGTTCAATCCTTTAAGCGTCACGTGCACGCCAATCGGGCCAGCGGCGTCGATAACGAATGGCTCACGGCGGAGGAGGCCAAGGCCTTCTGCCCACCGTTGAACATCGATCCCAATGTGCGCTATCCGGTGCTGGGCGCGGCGCTGCAGCGGCGCGGCGGTACCGCGCGCCACGACGCGGTGGCCTGGGGCTATGCCCGCGCGGCCGATGCGCTCGGCGTCGACATCATTCAGAACTGCGAGGTGATCGGCATCCAACAGGATGCGACCGGCGCGGTCAGCGGGCTGGCCACCACGCGCGGCAACATCGCCACTCGCAAAGTCGGCGTTTCGGCCGCGGGCCACACCAGCGTGATCATGGACATGGCCGGGGTGCGCCTGCCGCTCGAGAGCTATCCGTTGCAGGCGTTGGTGTCCGAGCCGATCAAGCCGGTGTTCCCGTGCGTGGTGATGTCGAACACGATTCATGCCTATATCAGCCAGTCCGACAAGGGCGAGCTCGTGATCGGCGCCGGTACCGATGCCTACACCTCTTATACGCAGCGCGGCGGCCTGCACGTGAATACGCACACGATCGAAGCGATCTGCGAGCTGTTTCCGCAGTTCCGGCGGCTGCGCATGCTGCGCAACTGGGGCGGCATCGTCGACGTCACGCCGGACCGATCCCCGATCATCGCCCGCACGCCGGTGGCGGGTCTGTATGTAAATTGCGGCTGGGGTACTGGCGGCTTCAAGGCGACGCCGGGTGCCGCACACCTGTTCGCCTGGACCATCGCGCGCGATGAGCCGCATCCGATCAATGCGCCCTTCAACCTCGAGCGTTTTCGCGATGGCCGCCTGATCGATGAGGCCGCCGCCGCGGCCGTGGCGCACTGAGAGCTCCGGACTCGCCACCATGCTGCTGATCAAATGTCCCTATTGTGGTGAGCGCCCCGAGCTCGAGTTCAGCTACGGCGGCCAGGCGCATCTGGCCCGGCCGGCCAGTCCGGCCGAGCTGTCGGATCAGGATTGGGCCGAATATCTCTATATGCGCCGCAACCGCAAGGGCGTGCACGCGGAGCGTTGGCGCCACGTGCATGGTTGCGCCCGTTTCTTCAATGCGCTGCGCGATACCACCACCGACCAGATTCTAGCGACCTACCGCGTCGGCGAGCCCCAGCCCAAGCCCGGTGCCTCGTGAACCGCTGTCGGACCGAGGCCGGCGGACTGATCGATCGCGCGCGGCCGCTGCGGTTTCGCTTCGACGGCCGCACCCTGCAGGGCTACGCGGGCGACACGCTGGCCTCGGCACTGCTCGCCAACGGTATTCATCTGGTCGGGCGCTCGTTCAAATATCATCGGCCGCGCGGCATTCTGAGTGCCGGCGCCGATGAACCCAATGCCCTGATCTCGGTGCGGGCAGATCGGGGCCGATACACGCCGAATCTGCGCGCCACGCAGATCGAGCTCTACGAGGGACTCGATGCCATCAGCCAGAATCGCTGGCCGAGCCTGCGTTTCGATCTCGGTGCCGTGAACCGGCTGATCTCGCCGTTCATACCGGTCGGCTTCTACTACAAGACCTTCATGTGGCCGCGGCGTGCGTGGCGGACGCTGTACGAGCCTCGCATCCGCGCGGTCGCCGGCCTCGGGCGGGCGCCGCGCGAGCCCGATCCGGACCGTTACGCCAATCGCTTTGCACATTGCGATGTGCTGATCATCGGCGGCGGTGCGGCCGGTCTGAACGCGGCGTTGACGGCCGCCGTGAGCGGCGCGCGCGTGATCCTGTGCGACGAGCAGCCGCAGTTCGGCGGCGCGCTGTTGTCGGACACGGCGACGCGGGTCGGTGGTCAAGCCGGACCCGCATGGGCGCAGCACGTCGCCGACATTCTGCGT
>DASYNV010000123.1:0-4473 GCA_036008365.1 Steroidobacteraceae bacterium
CGACCTACATCGGCGAACTCTCCGGCAAGCCAAAGGAAAAGGAATCGGTGCTGGGGTTGCTGCAGGGCCTGCGGCGGCTGTCGCGTCAGCGGCTGGGACGCGTGCATGTGAGCCTCGGCGAACCGATTCACCTCGATACCCTGCTCGATCTCGAAGCTCCAGGCTGGCGCAATCAGGCATTCGACGATCAGAATCGTCCGCCCTGGGTGAATCCGCTGGTCGATGCGCTCGCGCAGACCATCATGCGGAACATCAATGCCGCCGCCACCGTGACCCCGATCAACCTGCTGGCCCTGATCCTGCTGGCGATGCCGCGCCAGGCGATGATCGAATCCGATCTGCGTCGCCAGATCGACACCTTGCTCGCGGTCCTCAAGACCATGCCCTATGCCGATCGAGTGACCGTCACCGACGCCGATGCGCAACAGGTGGTCGAGTACGGGCTGACGCTGAAAGTCATCTCGCGTGAACAGCATCGCAGCGGAGACATCGTGCGCATGAGCCCGGAGCACGCCGTGCTCGCCACCTACACGCGCAACAACGTGCTGCACCTGTTCGCGATGCCATCGTTGATCGCCTGCTGCTTCCTGTCCAATCCGGCCATGGCCACCGAGGACGTGCAGCGGCTGGCCAGCCGCATCTATCCGTACGTGGCGGCGGAGCTGTTCCTGCGCTGGTCCGAAGCCGAATTACCCGAGGTGGTGGCGCGCACGCTCGAAGCACTCGCATCGCTGGGATTGCTCGAGGTCAGCGAGCAGGAACCGCGCTGGCAGCGGCCCGGTCCGAACAGCCTGGCGGCGATGCAGTTGTCGCTGCTGGCGCAGACCACCGTGGCGACCGTCGAGCGCTACTACCTGGCGATTGCACTGCTGATCGGCGCTGGCAGCGGACAGATCTCTCAAGCCGCACTCGAGGAGCGCTGCCAGCTCATGGCCCAGCGCATGACCATGCTCTACGGCATCAACTCACCCGAGTTCTTCGATCGCAGCCTGTTCGAGAATTTCATCGATCTGCTGCGCGCGCGTGCCGTGGTCACGGTCGATGCCGCCGGGCTGCTGGTGTTCGACGACGTCCTGATCCGCGTGGCGGCCGATGCGCAGCTGGTTCTGTCGGAGCAGATCCGGCACAGCATCCTGCAGGTCACGCACCCTTAAGGTTGCAGCCTGGCTCCAGCGCCGCGCGCCAGGCGGCGAGTTTATCGGCGAAGCGCATGCCGGCGTGTGCCGGACTGGTCGAGGGCAGGCGCAGGCATTCGAGTTGCGGGAACTCGCGCTGCAGCTGCGCGCCGAAGTAGCGCTGCGTCGCCCGATACGCGGTGCCGCCGTTGCAGCACAGCCGCACGATCCCCGGGTGCTCGCGCAGCAGTTGCGGCACAGCATTCGGGATCGCGCTGGCGTGCTCGATCGCCGCATCCAGGCTGCCGGCGCGCACGCAGGATTGCAGCACGTCCCAGAGCGCCACGCGGCTCTGCTGCAGGCGCTTCAGGCGTGCGGCGTAGGGCCGTGAGCGCGGCACGCCGTATAGTTGCTCGATGATCGGCCAGAACTGGTTCTGCGGGTGGGCGTAGTACTGCTGCGCGGCCAGCGATGCGGCGCCCGGCATGCTGCCGAGTATCAGCACGCGCGCGTCGGCGCGCACCACTGCTGCGAAGCTCTGCTGGCGCATGCCCACCTCAGTCTAGGCCAACGGGTCCTCGCAGCTGCTTGAGGCGCTTGTGTTCCTTCTTGCGGTCCATGCGCCGTCGCTGCGAGCCCAACGTAGGACGCGTGGCGCGGCGCACCTTGGGCTCGATGCGCGCGCGCGCGATCAGATCCTCGAGGCGTGCCAGCGCCTCGCGGCGGTTGCCTTCCTGGGTTCGGTGGTTGCGGGCACTGATCAGCAGCGAGCCGTCGGCGGCGACGCGATGCCCGGCCAGCGCCCGCAGTCGCGTCTTGACGGCTGTGGACAGCGCCTTCGTGCCGGCCAGGTCGAACCGCAGCTGCGCGGCGGTCGCGACCTTGTTGACGTTCTGGCCGCCCGGCCCCGTGCCCCGCACGAATTGAAATTTGAGATCCTGCTCCGGGATCGGCGCGGCGCGCGTCATGGCGGCGCAGCGGCGCCCGGCGCAGCGGCGCCCGGCGGATCCTCGCGTCGCAGCAGGATTTCGCGCTGCGCGGCCGGAATCGTGACCTGCGCATCGCGGAACAGGCGCCAGATCAGGCGATTGACGTCCGAGCGGACATTGTTGACGCCCCCTTCGGGGTCGGCGATCCAGAAGCGCAGCTCCAGGTCCATGCCGTGGTCGGAGAACTGCATGAGCCGCGACACCGGCGCGGGCTCGTGCAGGATGCGCGTATGGCCCTCGGCAGCACGCAGCAGCAGCTCGAGTGCCCGCTCCGGGTCGTCGCGGTAGCTGATGCGCACCGGCAGTTTGAGGCGCACCTTGCGGTCGGAGTAGCTCCAGTTGATGACCGGATTGGTGATCAGGCTCTGATTCGGCACCAGCGTTTCGACACCGTCGCGATCCCGCACGACCACATAACGACCCCGCAGCGCCTGAACCCAACCGAAACTCTCGGTGCTGGTGCCGGGCATGCCCGTGAAGCTGATGACATCGCCGGGCTTGATCGATTTGTCCATCAGCAGCACGAAGCCGCTGACGAAATTGCTGGCGATGGATTGCAGGCCAAAACCCAGTCCCAGTCCCACTGCGCCGGTCAGCACCGTCAGTGCCGTCAGGTCCACGCCGGCGGCGTTGATACCGAGCAGCACACCCAGACCGACCAGGAAAAAGTAACTGAACTTGTTGATGCCGATGCGTGTCGAGAGCGCGATCGACTCCACGGTCATGATGCGCCGCTCGATCGCGCGCGCCAGTACGCTCGTCACCAGCACGAAGGCGCTGATGATCACGAGCCCCTTGAGCAACGCCCAAAGCGTGAACTGGCCGCGCCCGGGCAGCAGATTGATGTCGTTGAGCGTGTTCTGGAGCGCGCCGAACCAGCCGATGATCTGGAACGAGATGCCGAGCCAGATCAGCAGCGTCAGGCGGCGCTCCCAGGTGCGCATCCACGAATCCGGTCCGAGCCCGAGACGCAGCAGATACATGACGAAGCGCACCACGATCAATGTGGCTGCCAGCTCCATCGCGGTGTCGAGCACGCCGGTTACGGCGCCAACGGCGGCAATCACAGTCCGCAGCAGTAACAGCAGCACCAGAGCCAGCACGAATGGCGCTTCGATGAGAGCGATCTCGACGATGCGTGCGCGCACGCCGCGCGGCGCGCTCAGGCCGGCCGGGGGTTCCGTCCCCTGCAACCGGTGCTGACACAGAATTGCGCCCAGAATCGCCAGGCCGATCGCGGCGACCTGCAACAGCGTTTCGCCGTCGGTCGCGGTGGCGAGGAACGCGCGGATCGCGCCGGCGTTATCGCTCATGACTTGGGAGTCGGTCTGCACCTAGGAGTCTGCTCCTAAGCGTTCAAATCCGGGATCAGCTGGCTCTCGAGCTTAAGGATCTGATCCTTGAGCACGAGTTTGCGCTTCTTAAGGCGCTTGAGCTGCAGCTCATCGATGTGAATGTCCATTGACAGCCGTGAGATCACTTCGTCCAGGTCGCGGTGTTCGATGCGCAATGCCCGCAGCTTTTCCATACTGCGGAACAGCTCGCGGTCGACGTTATCTTCCTGATCGCTCATCCGCTGTGATCGCTCAGGGCACGAGCCGTGCCGCAATGGGTGTAATCAGGTCGGGTAGCTTATCGAAGCGACCGAGCGGGCGCCAAGGTAAATCCGGCTCGTGGAAGTCCGACCCAATCGAGCCTGCGAGGCCATGACGGCGCGCCAGCGCCGCTGCCCGGTCGGCGTCCTTCGGCCCCATGCCGGCCAGGCTGACTTCGATGCCTTCACCGCCCGCGGCCGTGAAATCGCCCGTCAGTTCGCGCAGTGCGCCATTGGAGAGCGGGTAGCGATGCGGGTGCGCGAGCACGGCAATGCCGCCGGCCTCGCGTAAGCAGCGTACCGCTGCCTCGAGTGATGGCCAGTGCGCGGCAACGAAGCCGGGCCTGCCGCGCTTGAGCCAGCGGTCGAAGGCCTGCTGGACATCGTCGCTGATCCCGTGCCGGCACAGCGCACGCGCGAGATGCGTGCGCGTCGGCGACGCCACCGCCAGCGCTTGCTCGGCCAGTTCCTCTCCCGGCAGGCCGGCGCGCGTCAGACGTTGCGCCATCGCCCGCATGCGCTCGCGCCGACGCTCGCGCGCTTGCTCGCAGTACGCGAGCAGCGCTGCGTTGGCGAGATCGAGGCGCAGCCCGACGATATGAATCTCCCGCTCGCGCCACAGGCAGGAGAGCTCGATGCCGGGCACGAAGCGAATGCCGGCGGTTGCGCACGCGCTGGCCGCTGCCGCGCAGCCATCGATGGTGTCGTGATCGGTCAACGCCAGCAGCCCGATCTCACGCCGCGCGGCCAGCTCCACCAGTGCCGACGGCGACAG
>DASYNV010000124.1:0-4023 GCA_036008365.1 Steroidobacteraceae bacterium
GCTGGAGGGCCGGGAGCTCGGTACGCTCGACGATGATGCCCTGACGCGTCTGCGGCGCGCGCGCATCGGCTTCGTCTTTCAGGCCTTCCACATCCTGCCCTACCTGACGGTGCTGCAGAATGTAGCGTTGCCGCTGGATCTGTTGGGCACGTCGCGCGCCGCACGCGCGCCGCGCGCGCTGCAGGCGCTCGAGCGCTGCGGCATCGGTGCGTTGGCCCGCAGCTATCCGCGCGAGCTCTCGGGCGGCGAGCAGCAGCGCGTTGCCATTGCACGCGCATTGGTGCACGAACCGGCGCTGCTGCTGGCTGACGAACCGACCGGCAATCTCGACGCTGCGGCCGCCTCGCAGGTACTGGGGCTGCTGCGCGAGCGGCAGCAGGCAAGCAGTGCCGCCGTCATTCTGATTACTCACTCGGTGGCGGCGGCTCGCATGGCCGATCGGATCGTGCGGCTCGAAGGCGGCCGCCTGAGCGACTATCGGCCATGAGTGGCGCCATGATCGAATGGCGTCTGGTGCGGGTCGCATTCGGCGTGCTGACGCTGTCGCAGCTGCGAGAACAACCGCTGCGCCTGCTCGCGAGCCTGTCGGCGATCGCGCTCGGCGTGGCGCTCGGCGCCGCGGTGTACCTGATCAACGCTGCCGCGCTGTCCGAATTCGAGCAGGCGACCCGGCGGCTGATCGGTGCCCCGGACATCGTGATCCGCGGACCGGCCGCCGGCTTCGACGAGTCGCTGTTCGTGCAGCTCGCGCGCGCGCCTGAAGTCGACATCGCCAGTGCGGTGCTCGAGGTGAACGTGAGCGTCGCGCCCTCGAACCAGCCCGCGCTCAAGGTGCTGGCGCTCGATCCGTTTCGCGCCTCGGCATTGCAGCCGGAACTGATTGGCGCGCTCGCCGGCAATCTCACCGCGCTGTTCGCGCACGATGCCATCGTGCTGAGCCGAGCGGCTGCCGATCAGTACGGCCTCGAGCGCGCAGGCACGCTCGGCATCGACGTCGGCGGTGAGATCAAACGGCTGCGCGTCATCGACATCCTGCCGGACGACGTCTACCCCGAGTCGCTCGGCATCATGGACATCGCCGCCGCGCAGTGGCTGCTCGGCCGCGTAGGTAGCATCAATCGCGTCGATCTGCGTCTGCGGGCCGGCAACGACGTCACCGTGGTGCGTGAGCGGTTGGGCCTGCAGCTGCCACCCGGCGTATTCGCTGTGAGCCCGCAGTTCGAGCGAGGCCGCGCCAGCGGCGCCACGCGCGCCTACCGGGTCAACCTTGGCGTACTGGCGCTGGTGGCACTTCTGACCGGCGCCTTCGTGGTGTTCTCGACCCAGTGGCTGTCGGTGATCCGGCGCCGCATTGCGTTCGGATTGCTGCGCGCGCTCGGCGTGACGCGCGCGGAACTGCGGTTGGCGCTGCTCGGCGAGACTGCAGCGGGCGGCATGTTTGGATCGGTGCTGGGAGTACTGCTCGGCGCACTGATCGCCGCGCTGATGTTGCGCTACCTCGGCGCGGATCTCGGCAATCGGCAACTCTCTACGATCGGAGTATCACTGCGCGTGCACGCACTGCCGGTGCTGGGCTTTGCACTGCTGGGTACTGCCGCGGCCAGCGCCGGCGGTGCGCTGCCGGCATGGCTCGCCGCGCGGCGCTCACCGGCGCTGGCGCTCAAGGCCGGCGATGCCGAAGAAGATCGCAAGCGCCTCGCCACGACGCTGCCCGGTTGCTTACTGCTGCTGTGTGGCGCCTTGCTTGCCTGGCTGCCGCCGATCGGCGGCCTGCCGCTGGCGGGGTATCTGTCGATCGCGGCCTTGCTGTTCGGCGCTGTGCTGCTGGTGCCGGCGCTCACGCAGCGCCTGATCGGCGCGCTGCCGCGCACCGGCTTTGCGGTACCGGATACGGCTTTCGCGCAATTGCAGGGCAGTCTCGGCTCCTCCACCGTGAGCCTGGCTTCGATCATCGTCAGTTTCAGCCTGATGGTCGCGATGGCGATCATGGTGCATTCGTTTCGCGATTCCTTCGATCGCTGGCTGGTGCGGCTGCTGCCCTCGGATCTGCAGCTGCGTGCGAGCTTGGGCAGCGAGACCGCCGCGCTGACGCCGCAAGTGCAGCAGCGCCTGGGCGCGCTCGCCGGCATCGCGCGTATCGAATATCGGCGGCTGCAGCCCATCTACCTGCGCGCCGATCGCGCGCCGGTGACGCTGATCGCGCGCGACCTCAGCGCCCACGCCGCCGACTCGCTGCCGCTGGTACGTGAAATGCCGGTCGGCGCGCCGCCAGCGATGCCGTCGGCCTGGATCTCGGAAGCCCTGCAGGATCTTTACGGCTACGCGCCCGGGCAGATGCTCGAAATCCCGCTGGCAGGACAGCAGCGGCGATTCGTCATCGCCGGGGTGTGGCGCGACTACGTTCGGGCCGCCGGCGCGATCGTGATCCGCCGCCCGGACTATGTCGCCGCCAGCGGCGATCGAAACGCCAGCGAAGCCTCCATCTGGCGCGACCCGCGCACCAGCCCGGCAGCACTGGCCGGCGCGATTCGCGCCGTGCTCGGCGGCGATCAGGCCTATGAACTCATCTCGAGTCCCGAGCTGCGCGAGCGCTCGCTGCAGGCCTTCGATCGCGCCTTCCTGGTGACCTACGCGCTCGAAGCGATCGCCGTGTTGCTGGGACTGCTCGGCGTCGGCGTCGCCGCCAGCTCGACTGCGCTCGCGCGGCGCGCCCAATTCGGCATGCTGCGCCACATCGGCATGCTGCGCCGGCAGGTGCTGTGGATGTTTGCGAGCGAGGGGGTCGCGCTCAGCGGCATCGCGGTGCTCTACGGACTGTCGCTCGGCGCCCTGCTCAGTCTCATCCTGGTCTACGTGATCAATCGGCAGTCTTTCAACTGGAGCATTGACCTCGCGTTACCCTGGAGACAACTGGCGATCCTGAGCCTGGCGCTGATTGCGGCATCGGCCCTCACTGCGCTCTGGAGTGGACGCGCCGCGTTGAGTCGCGATCCGATTCGCGCCGTGCGAGAGGACTGGTGAGGCGGCCGGCACCGCGTGCGCGGCTGTCCGCGCTCGTCATCGGGCTGCTCGGTGCGCGGCTCGGCGCCGCCGCCGCGCCGGCCGACTCGCCATCGCCGCCGGTGCCGCAGGATTTTGCGGCCGTCGTGCCCGGCTATGCATTCGAGTTTCCGCGCGATTTCGGCAGTCACCCGCAGTTTCGCATCGAGTGGTGGTATGTCACGGGCTGGCTCGAGACCCCCACACACGAGAGCCTGGGATTTCAGATCACGTTTTTCCGCAATCGCCCCGCCGCGCAGGACGACAATCCGAGCCGCTTCGCACCCAGGCAACTGCTGATCGCACACTGTGCCATCAGCGATCCGGCTCACAGCGGGCTTTGGCACGATCAACGTGTGCGGCGGGCGGGCCTCGGTTTGGCTGAGGCTACGCCCTCGGACACGCGCGTCTGGATTGATGATTGGCTGCTCGAGCGGCGCGACGACCGCTACCTCGCCCACATTCGGGCGCGCGATTTCAGCTTGGAGCTGACCCTCGCCCCGACGCAGCCGCCGCTGCTCAACGGTGACCACGGCTTCAGCCAGAAGGCGCCCGCGGCGCGCTCGGCCAGCTACTACTACAGTCAGCCGCACCTGCACGTTACCGGCAACATCGCACGGGCCGATCGTCGCTCCGCGGTCAGTGGCGAAGCGTGGCTCGATCACGAATGGTCCAGCGAGTACCTGGATCCGGCAGCCGTGGGCTGGGACTGGATCGGCCTGAATCTCGACGATGGCGGCGCAATCATGGCGTTTCGCCTGCGCGACCGCCAGGGTCGCGCGTACTGGAGCGGCGGAACCGTGCGCGAAGCGGGCGGACAGGTGCGATCGCTCGGAACCAGCGACATCGAATTCACGCCGCTGCGCCGCTGGCGCTCACCGCGCAGTGCCGTCGATTACCCGGTGAGTTTCACGGTTCGCGTCGGTGAGCGCCGCTTCGAGCTCGCGCCGCTGCTTGATGATCAGGAGAACGATGCGCGTCTGT
>DASYNV010000125.1:0-5224 GCA_036008365.1 Steroidobacteraceae bacterium
GGCCAGCGCCAGCGCGTCGCGATGGGACGCGCCATCGTCCGCAAGCCCGGCGCCTTCCTGTTCGACGAGCCGCTGTCGAATCTGGACGCACGCTTGCGCGAGCACATGCGGGCCGAGATCAAGAAGCTGCATCGCGAAATCGGCGCGACGTCGATCTACGTGACGCACGATCAGATCGAAGCCATGACGCTTGCGGATCGGATCGTCGCACTCGATGGCGGAAAGGTGCAACAGGTGGGCGGCCCGCTCGATCTGTACGATCATCCGGTCAACCTGTTCGTTGCCGGATTCATCGGCTCGCCGGCCATGAACATGTTTCCGGCGCGGTTGCGCCGCTCCGATGGTCGCGCGACCCTCGCGCATGACGCGTTCGCGATCCCGTTAGAGCCCGACCTGGGACTGCCCGAGGACACGGCGCTGACCGTCGGCATCCGACCGGAGCATGTCGCGCTCGGAGCAGGCGCCATCCGCGGAGTGGTCGAACTGGTCGAGCCCACCGGTATCGGCACCATCGCGCATGTAAGGCTTGGCGGCAGCGTGCTCAAGGCGCTGAGTTTCGATCGAATGCCGCTCACGATCGGCGCCGCGATAGCCATCGATCTGCCGGCGGCAAGACTGCATTTGTTCGATGCCGCCGGCAGGCGAGTCGGTTCGTGAACGAGGATCGGGTGCAACCCGCTCTGGCGGCGTTGCAGGCGGAATTGTGTGCGGCATTCGAAAGCGAAGAACGCAGCACTCGTTTCTCAAAGGATGCCTGGGAGCGCGACGGGCGGGATACTGGACTCGCGGGTCACGGGGTGACGGCGCTGATCGAGGGCGGGGAGCTGTTCGAGCGCGCCGGCGTCGCGCTATCGATCGTGAGCGGCGCCCGCATGCCGCCGGCGGCAACCGCGCGCAATCCGCACCTGGCCGGACTCAATTTCCGCGCCATGGGCGTGTCGGTGGTCGCGCATCCACGCAATCCCAACATTCCGACCAGCCATTTGAACCTGCGCCATTTCAGCGCCGGCGATGTGTGGTGGTTTGGCGGCGGCTTCGATCTGACACCGTATCTGCCATTCGAGGACGACGTGATCCTCTGGCATCAGGCCGCGGCTGCCGCGTGCCAGCCCTTCAATCCGGACCTGTACACGCGCGCACGCGCTCACTGTGACGATTACTTCTATCTGAAACATCGGGCCGAGGCACGCGGCATCGGCGGAATCTTCTACGACGACCTGAACGAACACGCGGCGCCGGTCGCCCTGCCCTGGCAACAATGCTTCGAGTTGATGCAGAGCGTCGCATTGCATTATCGCGATGCCTATGTATCGATCGTGCGCCGCCGGCGTGAGACGGTTTACGGCGAACGCGAACGCCACTACCAGCTCTATCGTCGCGGCCGCTACGTCGAGTTCAACCTGGTGTTCGATCGCGGCACGTTATTCGGGCTGCAATCGGGCGGCCGCACGGACGCCATCCTGATGTCGATGCCACCCGAAGCGCGCTGGAGCTATCGATCGCCCGATGCGCAGCTCGATTCACGGCTACTGCCCTATCTGACGACGCTGCGCGGACAGGACTGGCTGGCGCGCCGCTGACTCCCAGCACGGCCAGTTGCTTCAGATCAGCCGATGTGCGATGGTTAACATAACGATAATAGAGGTTTCAGGCGCAACCACTTGATTTTAAAGGGCGCGACCATGAAATTAGGCCCATGAAAAATGTTTCGGCTCACCGCGGCCACGCACGCCCGGGCGCGCAGACCCCCGGGCTGGCTGTGATACCGACCATACCGACCGTCCCCGAGGCCAAGAGCGCACCCGCTACACGGGTAGGGCAATCCGCTCAGCCGGTCTCGGCGCTCGAGAGCGGCATCGTCGTCCGCGAAGAGGAGCTCGGCTCAGTCAAGGCGCAGCGACTGTATAAGATGCGCTGCGAGTGCGGACGCTCTTGGTTCGAGCTCGAGCTGCCGACGCTGGTCGAGTGCCCCGCCTGCAAGAAACTCTGCCTGGTCTCCGCCTGACCGGTGCCGTCCGGCCGGGTCAACGCCAGCAGCGTGGTAGCGTCACGGTTGGCCGCTGCTTGCAGTTGTCCACATCGAGCGCGTGCGGAAAGTCCTCACGCAACGGGCCGGGAGCGCCGCGGCGGCGGTTATAGAGCGTGAACTCGATGACACTCGGTATCTCGATGCCGTTGTAGGCGGTGACGCCGCTGCAGTTGTTCGGGTGCGCGTGCACCACGTAGAAATCGCTGAGCAGCTTCTCGAAGCAGCCCTGCATGATGCGAAAGGCAAACGGATCGAACAGCCGTTCGAGCGAGTGCAGCTCCAGCACGATGATGCGAAACGAGCCGAGAAGCTCGGACGGGGCGTTCAAGATGACTTCATACTCGCTGCCCTCGATGTCCATCTGCAACAGCATCTCGCCGGTATAGCCGGGCAGGTACTTGTCCTTCCAGGCGCCGAGCGTCATGTAGGTGTCGTCGTTCCTGGCGCCAATGTACTTGCGATCGAACACGAATTCCGGTCGCAGCAGCGGCGGCCTTTCGACCGAATAGTCGGCCAGAAACGAGCGGATGTTGCGATCGGCGAGCGCATTCTCGAAATCGGCCGTGCGGTTGACGCCGGGAGAGAAGCAGTACTCGATGCCGGCGAGATCGTCGGGAATCAGGTAACCGCCATCACCATTACCGCCGACACGAATCAGCGGCGCGATAGCGCGGCGCGGCCGCAGCGTTCGAATCAGCTCCCGTACGTCGGCATCGGCCGCTCTGCGGGCAAGTGTGTATCCGCGCCAGAACGCCGCGCGCCGCAGCCACTGTTTCACGATGCCGCGAATCGTACTTGGATCGGCTCGGCATCGTCTATAACATCGATGTATTGACGATGATGCGGCCGCGCACCTGGCCCTTGAGAATCTCGGCAGCGATCCGTGGCACATCGCCGAGCCCCACTTCGAGGCTCATGGCTCGTAGCCGATCGAGCGGTAAATCCGCGCGCAGGCGCTGCCAGGCAGCGTTGCGGCGCGTCGGCGGGCACATCACCGAATCGATGCCGAGCAGATTCACGCCGCGCAGCAGAAACGGAATCACGGTGTGCTCGAGCTTGGCACCGCCCGCAAGCCCGACGGCGGCCACCGAGCCGCTGTAGCGGGTCTGAGCGAGCACGCGGGCAAGCGTATTACCCCCGACCGAATCGACGCAGCCGCTCCAGCGCTCGGTCTCGAGCGGACGCTTTGCGGCTTCGGCAAACGCACTGCGGTCGATGACCGTATGGGCACCGAGACTCCTGAGATACTCGTGCGTATCAGCACGGCCGGTCGAGGCCACCACCGTTTGGCCGCGATGCGCCAGAATCGCGGTCACCACCGACCCCACACCGCCAGCGGCACCGGTCACGAGCACTTCGCCGGAACCGGGTGCAACGCCATGGGCCTCGAGTGCCATGACCGCAAGCATGGCAGTGAAGCCGGCAGTGCCGATTGCCATGACATCGCGCGTGCTGATGCCGGCCGGCAGTGGTACCAGCCAGTCGCCGTCGACGACGGCCTTTTGTGCCAACCCGCCCCACTGAGTCTCCCCGACGCGCCAGCCGGTGAGCACGACCTTGTCACCCGGTCGGTAGTTCGCGTGACGGCTCTCGATGACCGTACCGGAAAAATCGATGCCCGGCACGTGCGGATAGTTCTTTACCAGGCCGCCGAGGCCGCTGACGATCATGCCGTCCTTGTAGTTGACGGTGGAGTACTCGATCGCGACCGTGACATTGCCCGCCGGCAACCGCGACTCCTCGAGCTCGTGCACGGCCGCGGTCACGGCGCCGCCGGCATTCTCCAACACCACCGCTTTGAACATGCTTGAATGCCTCGACGTCGGGCTTAAGTAGCCTCGTGGGTGTGGTAAGTTTACCTTGAAGGTGAGCACCGATGGAGTCAATCACAGTTTGTCGCACGCATTAGCGCCACTGCTGACTCCGCGCTCCATTGCACTGATCGGCGCCTCACGCAAGCGTAATTCGGTGGGCAACGATACCCTGCGGAACCTGCTTTCCGGCGGTTACCGCGGCACGGTCCACCCGGTCAATCCGTCCTATCGCAATCTCTACGGCCGCGCCTGTTATGCGGCCATCGGCGATGTGCCCGATCCGGTCGACCTGGCGATCTTGTCGGTGCCGAATGCGGTGCTCGAACGGACCGTGGCCGAATCGATTGGCGCTGGCGCGCGCGCGCTGTTGATATTCGCCAGTGCCGAGCTCGAAGGCGATGGGCGCAATCGCATCGCCGCCATGGCGCGCGCCGCGGGCGTGCCGCTCTGCGGCGCCAACTGCATGGGCTTCTTCAACGCCGAGCATGCGCTGCCTGCATTCTCGGCGCTGTTCCCGACGGTGCTCGAGTCCGGCGGCATCACCTGCATTGCCCAGTCGGGCTCGCTGATTCAGGCGCTGCTCTTCAACGACGAGCGGCTCAAGTTCAACCTGGCGGTCTCGAGCGGACAGGAGCTCGTGACCAGCGCCGCCGCCTTCATGGACTATGCGCTCGATCAGCCGTCGACGCAGGTGATCGCGCTGATCCTGGAATCGATTCGCGATCCACAACAGTTCCTGCAGGCGCTCGAGAAGGCGCGGCGGCGCAGCGTGCCCGTGATCGTACTGAAGCTGGCTCGCACCGCGGCCGCCGCCAGCCTGGCTTTGAGTCACTCGGGCGCGATCGCCGGCGATGCCCAAATCTACCAGGCCCTGTTTCGACAGTACGGCGTGATCAGCGTGCGCGAACCGCAGGAGCTGGCGGCGACCGCGATGCTGCTCTCGGCACGCAAAAAGGTCGGGGCCGGCGGCGTGGCGATGATTCTCGACTCAGGCGGCGAGCGCGAGCTCATGGTCGATCTCGCCGCCGATCTCGGCGTGCCATTTGCCGGGATCGGTGCCGACACCACGCAGGTCCTGCGTGAGCAGCTCGACCCGGGACTCGAGCCGATCAATCCACTCGATGCCTGGGGTACTGGCCGAGATTTCGAGCAGATCTTCGAGACCTGCCTGCACGCTCTGATGGAAGACCCGGATAGCGCACTCGGCATGTTCGTGTGCGACCTGTCGGATGAGCTCGATCTGCACGCCGCCTACGCCGCGATATGCGAGGCGGTCGCGCAGCGCACGCCCAAGCTGCTGCTCGTGATGACCAACTACAGCGCCTGGAGCCATCGGCGTCTGGCGCTGCGGCTCGGCCGCGCCGGGATCCCGGTACTCGAT
>DASYNV010000126.1:0-1835 GCA_036008365.1 Steroidobacteraceae bacterium
GCCTACCTGATCATCACGAGCTGCGCGACGCAGACGCGCGACTTCACCTGGCTCTGCCGCAGCCTTCCGAGCACGGCTCACGCCGTTGCCGTCGACGTGTCTTCGGCCTATGCAGTGCTCGCTCTCATGGGGCCGCACAGCCGCGAGTTGCTGGCGACACTCACCGACGCGGACTTATCCACCGCCGCGTGGCCTTTCGCCACGTCCCAGATCATCGATCTGGGCTACGCGCGTGTCCGGGCGAGTCGCATCACGTACGTGGGGGAGCTCGGCTACGAACTGTACATCCCCACAGAGTTCGCGCAGTCCGTGTTCGACCTCATCGTAAGCGCCGGCGCCCCTTTTGACCTGCGCCTCGCCGGCTACCATGCGCTCAACAGCCTGCGAATGGAGAAGGCTTACCGGCACTGGGGACACGACCTGTGCGATGAAGACACGCCGCTCGAGGCGGGCCTGGAGTTCGCCGTCGCCTGGAACAAACCCGGCGGCTTCGTCGGTCTCGAACCGCTCGCGCGGCAGCGCGAGGCCGGGGTACGTCGCAGACTGGTCACGGTGGCTCTCGAGCGGACGGATCGCTTGCTCTATCACAATGAGCCGATCTGGCGAAACGGCGAACTCGTCGGCAAGATTTCCTCGGGGATGTTCGGCCATACCCTCGGCACTGCCTTGGGGCTCGGCTATCTGGCCAACGGCGGCGCTCCGGTGAGCGCGGAGTGGATTGGCGCGGGCCACTACGAGGTGGAGGTCGCGGCGGAGCGCGTTCCGGCGCGGGTTTCGCTGCGCCCGTTCTATGACCCTGCCAGCGAACGGGTGAGGCGTTGAGGCATTCCTGCCGGGCGGTGTTTGCGTGCGCGGCAATCTGGGCGCGCGAGCGCGCCGGTCGATGAAGAGCCACGCACGCGTCGTCGTCATCGGTGGCGGGGCGGTCGGCTGCAGCGCTCTGTACCATCTCGCCCGGCTCGGGTGGACCGATACGGTGCTGCTGGAGCGGGATGAGCTGACCGCGGGCTCTACCTGGCACGCGGCCGGCAACTGCCCCAATTTCTCGACCTCGTGGAGCATCCTGAAGCTGCAGCACTATTCGACGGCGCTGTACGCGCAGCTCGCACTGGAGGTCGGCTACGACATCAATTATCACCGCACCGGCAGCATCCGCCTCGCACACACGGCAGACCGGGTGGACGAGTTTCGTCACGTGGCCGCACAAGCGCGCGCGCAGCAGCTTCACTTTGAGCTGCTGTCACCGGCGCAGATCAAGGCCCTTCATCCGTTCCTCGAGCTCGACGGCATCCGCTTGGGTCTCTGGGACCCTGGCGATGGTGATATCGATCCCGCGCAGCTGACGCAGGCGTTCGCCAAGGGCGCGCGGGATCTGGGTGCGGTGGTCTACCGGCACGCCCCGGTGACCGCTATCCGGCAGCTTCCAGCTGGCGCCTGGCGAATCGAGACGTCCGTGGGGGCGATCGAGAGCGAGTACGTGATCAACGCAGCAGGCTACCGCGGTGGTGAGGTGGCCGGGATGATCGGCGAGTACCTGCCGATCGTGTCCCTGTCGCACCAGTACCTGATAACCGATGACATCCCCGCACTCGTATCGCGCGGTCAGGCGCGCCTGCCCCTCGTGCGCGATACCGACGTCAGCTACTACCTGCGGCAAGAGCGGCACGGCTTGCTGCTCGGGCCCTATGAAGCGCAGCCCCAGGCACATTGGCTTGAGGGTCTGCCGAGCGAATTTGCGCATCAGCTCTTTGATGACGATCTTGAACGTCTCGCAGCCTACATCGATGCAGCTTGCGCACGTCTGCCGATGCTCGCCTCCGTGGGCGTCAAGCGGG
>DASYNV010000127.1:0-5648 GCA_036008365.1 Steroidobacteraceae bacterium
TGGGTCGGGCTCGGCAGCAACCTGCTGGTGCGCGACGGCGGAATTCGCGGCGTGGTGGTGGCCACCGCCGGCGCCTTCACGCGCATCGAGCGGCGCTCGCAGACCCGTATCTACTGCCAGGCCAGCGTGCCGTGTGCCCGCGTCGCGCGCGCCTGCGCCGGCTGGGGCCTGGCGCAGGCGGAGTTCTTCGGTGGCATACCGGGCACCTTCGGCGGTGCGCTCGCGATGAACGCCGGTGCCTTTGGCGATGAAACCTGGCGGCACGTGCGCAGCGTCGAGACCATCGATCGGCGCGGTGAGCGGCGCACGCGTGCGGCGCAGGAGTACGACGTCGGCTACCGCCACGTCGAGCCGCCAGCCTCGGTCAACAGCGCCGAGACCGCGGAATGGTTCGTATCAGCCGAACTCGAATTCGAGCCGCAGAACGGCGATACGCGCGGCACCGTGCGCTCGCTGACTGAGCGGCGCCGCCAGACGCAGCCCGTGGGTCAATGGAGCTGCGGCTCGGTGTTCAAGAATCCACCCGGTGACCATGCGGCGCGTCTGGTCGAGGCGGCCGGCCTCAAAGGCCACCGCATCGGCGATGCCGTCGTCTCCGAGAAGCATGCGAACTTCATCATCAACGCAGGCCATGCAACCGCCACCGAGCTCGAGCAGCTGATCCGCCACGTGCAGCGCACGGTCGAGAGCGTGCATGGCATTGCGCTCGAGACCGAGGTGCGCATCGTCGGTGAGGGCGGGGTGCTCGGCTCCGAGGACGAGGATGAGGGCAACGACCCGTTCGAGGAGGGCGCCACCTGATGCGACTGCGCTACGAACCGAGGGGTTGGCAGCGTGTGCAACAGCCGGCGCAGTTCGGTCGCGTGGCGGTGCTCCTTGGCGGTACCTCGAGCGAGCGTGAGGTGTCGTTGATCAGCGGCAGGGCGGTGCTGGCGGCGCTCGCGCGCCGCGGACTCGATGTCATCGCGTTCGATCCGGGCGAGCGGCCGCTGGCTGAGCTGCTCGACCTGCGCATCGATCGCGTCTGGATTGCGCTGCACGGTCCGGGTGGAGAGGACGGCACGGTGCAGGGCGCACTCGAATTTCTCGGCGTGCCCTATAGCGGCAGCGGTGTCATGGGCTCGGCCATCGGCATGGACAAGCTGCGCACCAAGTGGCTGTGCCAGGCGGTGGGAGTGCCGACGGCGCAGTTCGTAGTGCTGCGCGAGCCGCAGGATCTCGATAGCGCCGTCGAGCGGCTGGGGCTGCCGCTGTTCGTCAAGCCCGGGTCGCAGGGCTCGAGCGTCGGCATGGCGCGCATCGAGCGTGCACAGGATCTCAAGTCGGCATGGGAGCAGGCGCTGCGATTCGACCCGGTGGTGTTCGCCGAATCGCTGATGCCAGGAGCGGAGTACACGGTCGCGATTCTGCAGGGCGAGGCGCTGCCATCGATCCGCATCGAGACGCCGCGCACTTTCTACGACTATGAGGCCAAATACCTGCGCGACGATACGCGCTATTTTTGCCCCTCGGGACTGTCGGCTGCGGCCGAGGAACATCTGAGTCGGCTTGCAATCGCGGCCTACGACACCTGCGGCGCGGAAGGCTGGGGTCGTGCGGATTTCATGATGGATCGGACCGGGCGGCCGATGCTGCTCGAAATCAACACCGTGCCCGGCATGACCGATCACAGTCTGGTGCCGATGGCCGCACGCACTGTCGGCATCGACTTTGACGAGCTGGTCTGGCGCGTGCTCGAGACCAGTTTCATGCGCACGGCGCGTGCGCGATAGAGCCATGCTCAAACGCAAGCGCAACAATCGCCGCAGCCTGCCCAGGGAGCGCCGCTTCAGATTGCCGGCGCTCGACTGGCGCCGCATAGGACTGAGCTTAAGCGGCATCGCGGTGACGGCAGCGGCGCTCGGAGCGCTCGGATGGCTGCTGGATCAGCCGATCCAGCGCGTGATCGTCACCGGTCGATTGCAGCGTGTGTCGGCGCTCGATGTCGAGCGCGTGGTGCGCGCAAACCTCAAAGGCGCCGGGCTCGTGAGCGTCCATCTCGACGAGATCGGCGCCGGACTGCGCGCGCTGCCGTGGGTCGACGGCGCGGCGGTGCAGCGCAGCTGGCCGCGCTCACTTGCGATCGAGATCGTGGAGCAGACCGCGGTGGCACGCTGGGACCAGAGCGGGCTCGTGAATGCGCGCGGACAGCTGTTCGTGAGCGAGGCGCGCTTCATCCCGCCGGAGCTGCCGCAGCTCGCGGGTCCCGCGGGCTCCGAGACGGAAGTCACGGCGCGCTATCTGGCCGTGCAGGGGCGGCTGACCGAAATCGGGTTGCGCCTGGTGGCGCTCGAGCTCGATGCGCGCGGCGCATGGGCGCTGACGCTCGACGATGGCGTGCAGATCAGGCTCGGCCGCCAGCAGATCGAGGAACGCTTCGAGCGCTTCATGGCCGTGGCCGCCAAGCTCGTGAGCCAGCGGGGCGCTGACATCGCATACATCGATCTGCGCTACGGCAACGGTTTCGCGGTGGGCTGGAAGGGCGGCGGCCACCTGGCACAGAGCGCGCCGCCACAAGGAGCGCACGGCATTGGCTAAGAAGATCGATAAAGACGTCATCGTCGGTCTCGACATCGGCACCTCCAAGGTGCTGGCTCTGGTCGGCGAGATCACCGGGGACGGTTCGATCGAAGTGATCGGCATGGGCAGCCAACCCTCGCGTGGCCTCAAGAAAGGCGTGGTGGTGAATATTGAATCCACCGTGCAATCCATTCAGCGCGCGGTCGAGGAAGCCGAGCTCATGGCCGACTGCGAGATCAACGCCGTGTATGCCGGCATCGCCGGCAGCCACGTGCGTAGTCTCAATTCGCACGGCGTGGTGGCGATCCGCGACCGCGAGGTCACGCACGGCGATGTCGAGCATGTGATCGATGCCGCCAAGGCGGTCGCGATACCAGCCGATCAGCGCATCCTGCATGTGCTGCCGCAGGAGTTCCTGATCGACGGCCAGGAGGGCATCCGCGATCCGATCGGCATGTCGGGTGTGCGGCTCGAGGCCAAGGTGCACATCGTCACGGGCGCCGACAGCGCGGCCCAGAACATCGTCAAGTGTGTACAGCGCTGCGGACTTAGCGTAGAGGACGTGGTGCTCGAGCAGCTGGCTTCGAGTTTCGCGGTGCTGACCGAAGACGAGAAGGAGCTCGGCGTGTGCCTGGTCGATGTCGGCGGCGGCACTACCGACATTGCAGTGTTCTCGGGTGGCGCGATCCGCCACACCGCGGTGATTCCGATCGCGGGCGATCAGGTGACCAACGACATCGCGGTCTCGATGCGCACGCCGACGCAGTACGCGGAGGACATCAAGATCCGCTACGCCTGTGCGCTCTCGCAGCTCGCCAATCCCGATGAAAGTATCGAGGTGCCGAGCGTCGGCGAACGGCCGCCACGCCGCCTGGCACGCCAGACGCTGGCCGAGGTGGTCGAGCCGCGCTACGAGGAACTGTTCAACCTGATCCGAGAGGAGCTGCGCCGCAGCGGCTTCGAGGAAATGATCGCCGCCGGCATCGTGCTGACCGGCGGCAGCGCACGCATGGAAGGGGCGATCGAACTGGCCGAGGAGATCTTCCACGTGCCGGTTCGGCTCGGACTTCCCGGACCCGTCAAGGGACTGTCCGACGTGGTACGCAATCCGATTTATTCGACCGGCGTGGGGCTGCTGCTCTACGCCCGCGAGAACGCCGTACCGGCGTCACGCTCCGCTGCACTGACCGGCAACGTCGCCGGCGCGCTCGGGCGCGTCAAGAGCTGGTTCAAAGGCAATTTCTGACTCACCGACTGACGCCAACCGTAAGGAGCTCACTGACATGTTCGAACTGATGGACTCATACAGCCAAAGTGCTGTGATCAAGGTGATAGGCGTGGGGGGCGGCGGTGGCAACGCAGTCTCACACATGGTGATGAGCGGCATCGAAGGTGTGGACTTCATCTGCATCAACACCGATTCGCAGGCCCTCAAGGCCTCGAAGATCAAGACCTCGCTGCAGATTGGTTGCAACATTACCAAGGGCCTCGGCGCGGGCGCCGATCCTGAGATCGGCCGTCAGGCTGCCATAGAGGATCGCGATCGCATCATCGAGCTGATCGAAGGCTGCGACATGCTGTTCATTACGGCTGGCATGGGCGGCGGCACCGGCACTGGCGCCGCACCGGTCGTGGCGCAGATCGCGCGTGAGCTCGGCATTCTAACGGTCGCGGTGGTGACCAAGCCCTTCCAGATGGAGGGCAGCAAGCGCTCGATGGTGGCCGATCACGGCATCGCCGAGCTGACCAAGAACGTCGACTCGCTGATTACGATCCCGAATCAAAAGCTGCTGACGGTGCTCGGTGCCTCGACCACACTGCTCGATGCCTTCAAGGCCGCGAACCAGGTGCTGCAGGGGGCGGTGCAGGGGATCGCCGAGCTGATCACGCGTCCGGGGCTGATCAACGTCGACTTCGCCGATGTGCGCACGGTCATGAGCGAGACCGGCATGGCGATGATGGGGAGCGGCGCCGCCGCCGGCGAGAATCGCGCGCGTCAGGCCGCCGAGGCCGCCGTGTCCTCGCCGCTGCTCGAGGACATCAACCTGGCGGGCGCGCAGGGCATTCTGGTCAATGTCACCGCGGGCCTGGACCTGTCGATCGGGGAGTTCGAGGAGGTCGGCAACATCGTCAAGGAGTACGCCTCCGAAGACGCCACCGTCGTGGTGGGTACCGTGATCGACCCGGAAATGTCCAATCAGATCCGCGTCACGGTGGTGGCGACCGGTCTCAACGGCACTACCGGCAGTCATCGCGGCCGCGGCGAGATTGCGCGCGCGAGCCTGACCGAGCGGGTCAGCGGCGGCAGCCGCGAGGCGCTGTCGCGCGGGGCGGCGATGGCGCTGCGCGAATCGGTCAGTTCGCGTGCGGAACAAATGGCACTGCGCGCGGCCAAAGCTCGCGCACCCATGAGCGCCAGCGACTATTCCGCGCTCGACAAGCCGACCATCGTGCGTCAACGCGCCGTAGGCGATGACCTACGTGCGGAGTCGGACTCCGAGGAACTGCTGGATATCCCGGCATTTCTGCGGCGCCAGGCGGACTGACGCGCAGCGGCAGGGACAGCGGGCGGGGCGAGTCAACCGCCGCTGTGATACGTTAGCGCTGGTCCCAGAAGGAGCGACGCTACCGCGGTCCTTAACGTAATAACGATCAGGTTCAAGACAATGGTTGGCCAAAGAACGCTGCGCAATTCGATCCGGGCCACGGGTGTGGGATTGCACACCGGCAAGAAAGTCATGATGACTTTGAAGCCCGCGCCTGCGGATACCGGTATTTGTTTCCGACGAGTCGATCTGCCGCAGCCGATCGACATTCCGGCCCGCGCCGAGAACGTCGGTGAGACCACGCTCGGCACCACGCTGGTCCGGGGGCAAGCGCGCGTGTCGACGGTGGAGCATCTGCTGTCGGCGTTCGCCGGTCTCGGCATCGACAACGCGATGGTCGAACTCACGGCCAGCGAAGTGCCGATCATGGACGGCAGCGCCGGTCCATTCGTGTTCCTGCTGCAGTCCGCGGGCATCGAGGAACAGGCCGCACCGAAGCGCTTCATCCGCATCCTCAAGACGGTTCAGGTCACGGACGGCGAC
>DASYNV010000128.1:0-5334 GCA_036008365.1 Steroidobacteraceae bacterium
ATGAACGCAGCAATCAAATTGTCCGTACTGGCCGTGGCACTGGGTTTCGCCGCGATCAGTCTCGCCCAGGCGCCGGCGGACGCCCCGGCCGGCACCAACGGTCTCTGCAACGACGGTACCTATTCGCAGTCGGCGCAGAAAAAGGGCGCGTGCCACGGCCACAAGGGTGTGAAGGAGTGGTATGGCACGGCGGGCGGCTCGAGCTCGGGCGGCCCATCCGGCACCAGCAGCGCCGCCACTCGGCCACCGACTGCCTCGGCCCCGATGCCTGCATCAGCCGCCGCGCCGCCCGCGGCATCGGCGCCTGCAGCGACGGCGACGAGCTCCAAGAAGCCCGCGGCGTTTACGCCGCCTGCCGATGCCGCACCCGGTGGCGGACCCGGCATGGTTTGGGTCAACAGCTCCACGAATGTCTATCACTGCCCGGGTGACAAGTGGTACGGCAAGACCAAACATGGCGAGTACATGAGCGAAGCGGATGCCAAGGCCAAGGGCACGCGGCCCGATCATGGCAAGGTCTGTCGATCGTAGGACAGACCAGCGCGCACCAACGATTCAAAAGCGACTGAAAGAGGGGGCGATCATGCAACAGCAAATCATTGCAGGTCTGGCGGGACTCATATTCCTGGCGAGCGCGCCGGCCTGGTCCGACAACAGCCAGCAAACGAAGATGAGCACTTGCAATGCCGACGCGAGCAGCAAGGGCCTCCAGGGCGATGACCGCAAGGCCTTCATGAAGACCTGCCTCTCGGCCAGCCCACCGGCAGCGAGCGGCAACTCGCAGCAGCAGAAGATGAAGTCCTGCAACGCCGACGCCAGCAGCAACGGCCTCAAGGGCGATGACCGCAAGGCCTTCATGAAGACCTGCCTCTCGGCCGGCGGCTGAGAGAGCGCCGCTTCAGCGCAGACTGACCAGGATCACGAACAGCAGGAACGCGGTGCCGGCAACCGCGAGCAGGGCGGCCGTGCGCCAGAATGCGGCAAACACACCGAGCGTTGTCCACGCCTGCCGACCTCCGCGACCACTATAACCGGCCTTCCACCGCACCGCCGGAACGCGCTCTGATATGCTGCCTTCCAAGGGATCCGGCGCGGCGCGCCGGCAGGGAAGAGCGGTCATGATGCGTGCGGTCGTGGCTTTCGTGGTGCTGGCGATTCTGGTCGGCTGGGGCTTTACCTGGGCGACTCTGCATTGGACCTATTCCGCCGGAGAACGCGCCGGCTACGTGCAGAAACTCTCGCGCAAGGGCTGGCTGTGCAAGACCTGGGAGGGTGAGGCGGCCATGGTCACGATGCCGGGCACCGTCGCGGAGAAGTTTTACTTCACCGTTCCAAGCGATGCGGTCGCCGAGCGTCTCAACGCCAACGTCGGCAAGCGCATGGATCTTCACTTCGAACAACATAAGTGGATTCCCAGCTCGTGCTTCGGCGAAACGGAATACTTCGTCACGGATTTTCGCGTAACCGAGTGACAAGGCGTTGAGAGCTGCGGCGGTGATGGATTATCGCGAGCTCGCCCGGCGTCGTCTGCCGCGCTTCTTATTCGAATACATCGACGGCGGCTCCTACGCCGAAGTGACTCTGCGCCGCAACGTATCGGACCTCGAAGCCGTGGGGCTCAGGCAGCGCGTACTGCGTGACGTGTCGGTGCTCGACCTGAGTACCGAGCTGTTCGGCGCCAGGCAGGCGATGCCTGTTGCGCTCGCTCCGGTCGGGCTCGCGGGCCTGAATGCGCGGCGCGGTGAAGTACAGGCCGCGCTCGCTGCCGAGCAGGCTGGTATCCCGTTTTGTCTCTCGACCGTCTCGGCCTGTCCGCTTGCGGAGATCGTGCGAGCCGTGACCGGTCCGCTCTGGTTTCAGCTTTACATGCTGCGCGATCGTGCCTTCATGCGCGAGTTGCTGACGCAGGCGGCGGCGCACTGCGCGGTGCTGGTGTTGACGGTCGATCTGCCGGTGCCCGGCTCGCGCTATCGCGACGTGCGTTCGGGACTGTCCGACGCCGCGGGTCGATTCCGACGGTTGCGGCGCCTTGGCCAGGCACTGAGCCGGCCGCGTTGGGCCTGGGATGTGGGCGTTCGCGGGCGCCCGCACACACTGGGCAATCTGGCCTCGGTGGTCAGCGGGGATTCGGCGCTGATGGACTTCTTTGCGTGGACCCGCGAGAACTTCGATCCTACGGTGAGCTGGAAGGACATCGAATGGCTGCGGCAGCACTGGCAGGGTCCGCTCATCATCAAGGGGATCCTCGATGTCAGCGACGCCGAGGCGGCCGTTGACTTCGGCGCGGATGGCATCGTGGTCTCGAACCACGGCGGCCGGCAGCTCGACGGTACTCCGTCCACGGCGAACGCTCTGCCGGCGATCGCCGATGCGGTGGGCGATCGACTGACGGTGCTCGTGGACGGCGGTGTACGCTCGGGGCTCGATGTGGTGCGCATGCTCGCACTCGGCGCCAAGGGCGTGCTGCTCGGCCGCGCCTGGGCCTATGCGCTCGCCGGGCGCGGCCGGGCCGGCGTCGCACACGTCCTGCAACTGATCGAGGAGGAGATGCGCGTCGCAATGGCACTGACCGGCTGCACCCGCGTGCGCGATATCTCGCGCGAGATGCTCGTGAGGCCGATATGAGTGCGCCCGCGCTGCCCGCGGCTGCCAGGGCGGAGCTCGCGCGCGATCTGAAGCTGTCGCACGCGGGTGCGATCGTGGTCGGCACGATCATCGGCAGCGGCATCTTTCTGGTGCCGAGCGAGATGATGCAGGCGGTGGGCTCGGCGCGCATGGTCTATCTCGTCTGGCTGGTCGGCGGCCTGCTGTCATTCTTCGGTGCGCTGACCTATGCCGAACTCGGGGCGATGAAGCCGCAGGCCGGGGGCGAGTACGTCTACGTGCGCGATGCCTACGGGCCGCTCGCAGCGTTTCTCTATTCGTGGACCTGGTTCCTGATCGCCAAGCCGGCGTCGATTGCGACCATCACGACCGGGCTGGTGCGCATTCTCGGCACCTTTTCGGTGTTTTCGTTCTTTCCGCATCCCTGCCTGTCACACCCGTTCGTGATCACCTACGGTCAGCTCGTCGCCATCGCCGCGGCAGTGCTCGTGTCGTGGCTCAACTACATCGGCGTGCGGCGCGCGGGCGATTTCCAGTTCGTGTTCACGCTGCTCAAGGTCGTCATCATTCTCGGCATCGTGGCAGTGGGTTTTTCATATTCAGGCGGCGGCTGGTCGAATTTCGGCACCGAATTCACCGGGGCGAAGGGCGGCGTGGCCGGGTTTTTCGCCGCGCTGGTGGCGGCGCTGTGGGCCTACGACGGCTGGAACGATCTCAACATGGTGGCCGGCGAGATCCGCGAGCCCCAGCGCAATATCCCGCTGTCGCTGATCTGGGGCGTAGCCGTGGTCGGGGCGCTCTATATCCTGGTGAATGCGGCGGTGCAGTACGTGCTGCCGGCCGCCGCGGTGGCCGCCTCGGAAAGGCCGGCTTCGGACGCGGTGGCGCTGGTGCTCGGCCGCGCCGGAGCGCTGCTGGTATCGGCTGGCATGGCCGTCTCGATGCTCGTGACCCTAAATGGCACCATCATGAGCGGCGCGCGCGTGCCCTTTGCGACGGCTCGGGACGGCTATTTCTTCAAGGCGATCGCCGAGGTGCACCCGCGCTATCGAACCCCTGCCGTCTCGATCGTGGTCCAGTGCGCGCTGGCAGTCATCCTGCTGCTGATCGGCGGCAGCTTCAGACAGTTCTTCTCGCTCGCGATCTTCGCCGAATGGCTGTTTTACATGATTGCGGGCAGCACTCTGTTCGTGTTCCGGCGTCGCGAGCCGTTGGCGGAGCGACCATATCGGGTCTGGGGCTATCCGGTGGTCCCGGCGATTTTCGTCGCTGTATCGGCGGCGTTGCTTTACTACACTTTCACCGACAATCTCGCGAACTCCACCTGGGGCTGCGTCGCGATCCTGGCTGGCGTACCGGTGTTCTACTTTTTTGCGCGCCGCCGCCGCACCGTTGCCGAACTTTAAGCTCCTGCGCTTAGGAATGCTCCACAAGCACTTGAAGTTTTTGTTTTTTTTGACGGGCGAGCGTCGCCGTGTGCCGGCAGGACTGCCGGCGATCGGCAATCGTCTCGTGCATCGCAACGCGCACGCCGCGCGACCCAGTCACACTTCTGTGGTAAAACCCCCTATCGAGGGGGATGCCTCAAACGGGGGCTATGGGGACAATGCTTCGGGACGATCAGGCCCAGTGAGGGGATTTTAAAATGGCAGGGTTAGAGAAATTGCTGTCCTTGCTGGGAGGACGCTCCAGCACGCCACCGACCCGGCAATTCAAGAATGGTCCGCACATCCACGTTGCCAACCCCTGGCACGCGGTGGCGATCGTTACCTCGCAGAGCAACTGTCCGATCTGCGGACCGTACAAGGGCATTCGTTTCCTGGCGGGGGAGGCCCCGGTTCTGCCGCTCAAGGGCTGCCCCAACCCGAACGGCTGCAACAGTGTTTACAAGCACTTTCCGGATCGGCGCGCCGGTCCCAGGCGCGCCGAGGAACTGCGGGCGTTTCAGCCGATGAATCTGGCGGTGGTGACCCGGGTCGTGCGCGATGACCGCCGCCAATCGACCGGCCGGCGCCGCACCGACGGTCACTGAGCGATCAAGGCTTCGGCGCTTCGAACACCAGTTGCGATGCCGGGCGGCTGGATTGCAGTCGCCGGGCGACTTTCTCCAAGATCGGTGGGCCAGCGCGCCGTCATGCGCTTGACCAGATCGATCTGCTGCAGCGTGACCTCGACTGCCTCGGGACCCTGGATGTCCACCGGTATCCACACCGACCAGAATTGTCCGCCCACCATTCCGGCGTGCAGGCGTGGAATATCCGTCATCAATGGCGCGGTGTCCGCGCGCAGATCGACCGCCGTCAGATCGCTATTTAAGCGCGTGCGCAGTTCCCACGCCAGATCGTTATGGCCGTCGATGAGCGGCGTGGCCTGCAGCACGTGCTCGACACGGGCGTGGCAGTCGGGTTCGGCTGCGGACGCGGCGCCGAGCATCGGCACGTAGCGAGCATATGCCGCGCGCGCGGACGTTGGTTTCAGACATGATGGGCTTTCCGGGGGATCAGGGGGCAGTGAAGAGCAAATTCAATTCATTGCCTGAGGCGGCATGGGCGAACTCATCGAAACGGCCTTGTTCGGCCAGCAGCCGCGCGGCGCGCATGAAGCCACCCCAGGCCGCGCGCGCCAGCGCACCGCCCACGCTGACGCGGCGGACGCCAAGAGTGGCAAGATCCTGCATGGTCAGGCCACCCGCCGAGCCGACCAGTACATTGACGGGTCTGGGTGCGACCG
>DASYNV010000129.1:0-2092 GCA_036008365.1 Steroidobacteraceae bacterium
CGCGCACTCCGAGTCCGGCAGTGCGCTGTTCCTTATCGACGCGCTAGCAAACACTTACGATCGCTGCCTCACTCGAACTCTGAGGATTATGGCGAATCGGGCACGTGCCGCCGCACGCCGCCGCGCGCCGCCGTGTGGCTCGCGCGCCGAGGGATTGCCGGCCCGAGCACAGTGACCGCACGGCCGTTCTTTGCCTGGGCCGCTGGTGCCGCGAGATCTTGACATAACGTCAAAATGCGAGAGCGATTCTCGATACTCAATTCGAACGCGCAGCGTGCTAGGATTCTTGCGAGCGAAAAGAAGTACGAATCGTGCGACAGGAAGTTGTATGGAAAGGCCTCGATTGCTGTGGGTCCGCGCTCTCAACGGTTGCGAGAGCAAGGTCGCGCGCGCGCTCGCGGACGAGTACTTCTCGGTTACCGAGTCGCCGAGTGTTCGCTTGGCGCCGATATGGGCGCAGCGTGTTGCTTCACAGGTAGTGTGCTGGGAGTTCGAGGAGGCGCAGGCCTTACAGCTGCGCGCCATGCGCGATTTCAAGGTTGCGCATCCCTCGATCCCGCTCTTGATGCTCACCACGCAGCACTCGGAAGAGCTCGCGGTCTGGGCCTTTCGTGCGCGGGTGTGGAATTACCTGGTCAAACCCGTGGCCGCCAGCGAATTGCGAGCCAATTTCAACACAATGGCGCAGATGGTGCTCGATAACCGCGGACCGCCGCGCTCGGTGCGGTTCGTCCGAGCCCTGCTTCCCAACGATGTCGACTCGAACCAGGAGTCGCCGCGCGTGCTGTCGGTGAAAGCTGCCGTGGAGCAGGTCGAACGGCACTTCGCGGAAAAGCTGCGGCAGACGACGGTGGCTGCGAGCTGCGGCATGAGCAGCTGCCGATTCAGTCGCGCCTTCAAGGCCGCGTATGGATTGACCTTCAGCGAGTACCTCATACGATTTCGTATCAATCGGGCCTGCCAGCTTCTGCGACAGGGATCGCACAGCGCGACCGGCGCGGGTCTGGCCGTCGGCTTCGAGGATCCGTCCCACTTCGCGCGCGCGTTCCGCAAGCTGCTTGGGATTTCACCGTCCTCGTATCAGCGGCAGAAGCCGCCGTTGGGTTCACTGCTCGAGCGGCGCCGCCTTCAGCCCACCAATCGGACGAGAGCGTTGCAAATACCGAACCGGCGGGCACCGCAGCTCGCTACTCTGCTGCAAGCGAATCCAGTTGGCGCTGATACAGAGAGGAACCTTGCAGTCACCGGATAATATGTGACTGCTCGAGATTGACGCTGATCGCCTGGGCGTTCATTGCCAGCACGCCACGCCATACGAAATACGACGCGTGAGCAGCGGCTGGCTCGCACAGCGCTAAACCAGTTCCCATCGGAATGTCCGCACGCCGACCCTGCGGTGCATGTGTCTCCTGTACCCTATGGTGCGGCACCCCATGAGCGATGCAATGCAGGTCAGTGCGAAGGAACACGGCGGCCAGTGGGATCGTGGTTCGGCGCGGCGACCAGGTGTCCGACAGATACTGACCATCGCGCTGCTGTTCGGGGGTTACTCGGCCTGCTACTTCTGCCGCGCGGACCTGTCGGTGGCATCGCCGCTGCTGATCGAGGAGCTCGGGCGGCGCGGGATCAGTCACTCAGATGCCCTGGTTCACATCGGCCAGATTGCCTCGCTCGGCGTGTTCGCCTATGCGGTGGGCAAGCTGTTGCTGACCGGTCTCGGCGATTTCTGGGGCGGGCGGCCGAACTTTCTGATCGGTCTCGGCGGCGCCACCATCTTCACGCTGCTGTTCACGATCGGTGGCGCGTTGCCGGTGTTCACGATCGCGTGGCTCGGCAATCGTCTGACCCAATCGATAGCGTGGGCCGGCATGCTGAAGGTGTCCTCGAAGTGGTTCGATTTCACCTCGCACGGCACGGTCGTCGGCATCCTCAGCATCAGCTATCTGATCGGCGATGCCGTGGCCCGGCAATGGATGGGCGCGTTGATCCATCAGGGTTACGGCTGGCGCGCGATGTTCTACCTGGCGGCCGGCGTCGCAGGCTTCTTCTTGATCGCCAACTTCCTGTTGCTGCGCGAATCTCGCACCGAGCT
>DASYNV010000130.1:0-3944 GCA_036008365.1 Steroidobacteraceae bacterium
GTCATCAAGGCGTCGAACTGGTCCAGCGCGTTGTATCTGGCGCGCGAAGTCTATCCGGTGTCCTGGTTGGATCCGGTGCTCGCGGCTTATGCCGGCGTGACGATTGAGCTGCTCGGATCGATCCTGTTCGCCGCGGGGCTCATGACACGCTATGCCGCGCTGGCGCTGTTGATCCTGTCATCGGTGGTGCAGGCCAATTACAACGCCACCGATGGACAGTTACTCTCGATCGCGCTCTTTGGCTGGTATGTCGTGCATGGGTCCGGTCCGCTGTCGCTCGACCGACTCCTGAGCCGTGGCTTGATCGATGCCGCATTGCCTCTGGTGGCGACACTGATCGAGTTTTGGGCTTGGGTCAGAGTTCAGGTGGGCCCGCTGTATCTGTCGGTGTTGCGACTCTGGCTGGCGGCGACGTTGCTGTACGCGGGGTGGGCAGCCGCTGCGCGCGATGCATGGCTCCCCGTGAAGACTGTGGCGCACTGGCCCCGTCCGGCGCTGCTTTGCATCGGTGTGCTGCTTCTGATCGGATGGTTGACCCGCTACGCCACCGCGGCGCTGGCACTGGTGGCGGCCGGCTCCGCGATGATGTTTGCCAGCGCGGCCGATCATATTGAGCTGTTCGCGACTTTCGGGCTGATGAGCATCTTCGGGGCCGGGGTGCTGTCGACCGATTCGCTTCTGGGTGCCTTGTTTCGGCGGCGGTTCCCGGAGCTCGATGGCAAACCCGCCTTCGCGCTCGATGGGCTGCCTCGGGTGGTCATCGTCGGGGCGGGATTCGGCGGCTTGAGCTGCGCGAGGGCGCTGCGCCGGGCGCGTGCGTCGGTCACGCTCATCGATCGCTGCAACTATCACCTGTTTCAGCCCCTGCTGTATCAGGTGGCCACGGCCGCGCTCTCACCCGGCGACATTGCAGCGCCCATACGGCCTCTGTTTCGCGAATGCTTCAACACCCGGGTGCTGCTGGGCACCGTCAGCGGCATCGATACGTCGCGCCAACGGGTGCTGCTGGGTGGCAAGGAGGTTCCGTACGACTACCTGGTGCTCGCGACCGGCGCGGCCCACGGCTATTTCGGCAAGGATCAGTGGGCCCCGTTCGCACCCGGGTTGAAGCGCATCGAGGACGCCACCGCGATCCGCAGTCGACTGTTGACCGCCTTCGAACAGGCGGAGTCCACCGACGATGCCAGCGAGCGGCGCGAGCTGCTCACGATACTGATTGTTGGCGGCGGTCCGACCGGGGTCGAGCTGGCGGGCGCGATTGCCGAGCTCGCACGGCACGGCATGCAGAAGGATTTTCGTCAGTTCGATCCCGCGAGCGCGCGCGTGATCCTGGTGCAATCCGCTGCGCGGGTGTTGCCGACGTTCAACGAGGAGCTCGCGCGCATCGCGCAGCGATCGCTCGAGCGTGTCGGTGTCGAAGTGCTGCTCGGCAGTCGAGTGGAGTCGATCGACGAGCGGGGCGTGATCGTCGGTGGCGTGCGCATTGGCGCGCGCACCGTGCTGTGGGCTGCCGGGGTGGTGGCCTCGCCGGCGGCGCTCTGGCTCAATGGCGAAGCCGATGCGGCCGGCCGGCAGAAAGTCGAACCTGATTTGAGCGTGCGAGGGCTCAATCACGTTTTCGTCATCGGCGATACGGCGCTGTCGATGGGTTGGGACGGACGACCCGTTCCCGGTCTGGCGCCCGCGGCGAAGCAAGGCGGCCTATACGTTGCGCGCGTCATCCGCGCTGCCTTGCAAGGCAGGCGCGCTCCGCCGGCGTTTCGTTACCGGCATCGCGGCAGTCTCGCAACCATCGGGCGCAAGACCGCAGTGGCCGACTTCGGTCGGTTCAGATTGTGGGGCGCCCCGGCGTGGTGGTTGTGGGGCGTCGTGCATGTCGGATTCCTGGTGGGACTGCGCAGCCGCGTGGCAACGATGACGAACTGGCTATGGGCGTATCTCACCTATGGCGGCGCCATCCGATTGATCACGGGCGCTGGCGCGGATGGATCGCGGTGAACGTGGATCCCAGTGAACACGAGTTAATGTTTCGTCGCGGTGGTGCCGATATGCTTGTGCGCCTATGAGGCCAGTCAGCATGACGGGTTCCGCATGAGCGGCGAGGCGTTCGGTGCACCGGGCATCGCGCCCACCTGGTGCTCGAGCGACAAGGATTTCGTCACCACAGCGCTCGGCTCCTCGCGCGTCTGGGTCACGATTGGTCACGGCATCATCGATGAGATCTACTGGCCCTCGACCGGCGAGCCGCAGATCCGCGATTTCAGTTTTTATCTGGTCGGCGCGCAGGGGTTCATCGATCTCAAGCGCGTCCGGCGCTACCGGCTGTCCACGCCCGGCCCGTACCTGCCCGTACTCACGATCACACACTACGGCGATGATTACGAGCTCGCGCTCGAGATCCTCCCCGATGCGCGGCGCGATGCGCTGCTGGTGCGATTCGCCATCCAGGGACCGTACCGCCTGGCGGCAATCCTGGCACCCCATCTTGGCAGCACGGGGCGCGACAACCGCGCCTGGGTCGAGCAGGGCTCGGGCTATGCGCAGCGCGGCGACTGCGCCGTCTGCCTCTCCGCCAATGCGCCGCTGAATAACTTGAGCGCGGGCTACGTCGGCGCCTCGGATGGCTGGCAAGACCTTACGCGGCACGGCGCGCTGACCTTCGACTACTCGAGCGCGAGTCACGGCACCGTCGCCTTGAGCGGTGAGGCACAGGGGAAGAGTGGAGTGCTGGCCGTCGCCTTCGCCGAGACCTGGCGCGGCGCGCACACGCTGGTGCGCACGGCGATTGCGGAAGGCTTCGATGCGTTGCGCGCCGAATTCCTGCAGCGCTGGGAGCGCTGGGGCGTCCGGCTCAAGCTGCCGCGCCCGAACGAACGGCTCGGCGATGCCGGGTTGCTGTCGGCCGTCGTACTCAAGATGCACGAGGACCGGACCTATCCCGGCGCCGTGGTTGCGAGCATGAGCGTGCCGTGGGGCAACACCACCGACACGCTCGGCGGCTATCACCTCGTATGGCCGCGCGACGCGACGCTCACGGCATTCGCCTTCCTGGCGGCCAATCAGGTCAGCGACGCACGCCACATCCTCGCGCACCTGACCGCGACGCAAATCTCCGATGGCCGCTGGGCGCAGAATTATTTTCCGAGCGGGGAGCCGTTCTGGAGCGGCGTACAGCTCGATGAAGTGGCCTTTCCAGTGCTGCTGGCAGCCAAGCTGCGCGAGCTGGGCGATCCGGAGCTGCCCGGGACCGCGCAGATGGTGCGCACTGCGATCGGTTTCGTGATGCGAACCGGGCCGTGCAGCGAGCAGGACCGCTGGGAGGAGAATCCCGGCGTCAGTCCGTTCACGCTCGCGATTGCGATCAGCGCGCTCATTGCCGCGGGCCCATGGCTGACCGCCGAGGAGCGCGCGAGCGCGGAAGAACTGGCCGACGACTGGAACGAGCGCCTCGAGGGCTGGTGCTATGTGCGCGATGCGCCGCTCGCGCAGCAGCTCGGCGTCGCCGGCTACTACGTGCGTATTGCCACGCTCGATAAGTCGGGCGATCTCAGCGGCCTGGTGCTGCTGCGCAATCGTCAGGGTGAGGAGATCCTGGCCTCGACGCTGGTCAGCCTGGACTTCTCTTACCTGGTGCGCCTCGGGTTGCGCAGCCCGCAGGATCCGCGTGTGAAGGACACCATCAAAGTGGTCGATCACGCGCTGCGCGTGGAAACGCCATCGGGAGCGCTCTACCACCGCTACAACGAGGACGGATACGGCGAGCACCCGGACGGCCGTGCGTTTGACGGCAGCGGAGTCGGGCGCGCGTGGCCGCTGCTCGCCGGCGAACGCGGCCATCTGGCGTTGCAGGCGGGCGAAGATCCGTTGCCGTATCTCGAGACCATCTGGAACTGCGCGAGTCTTGGCGGCATGTTGCCTGAACAGGTGTGGGATACGGAGGCGAT
>DASYNV010000131.1:0-11740 GCA_036008365.1 Steroidobacteraceae bacterium
GACTTTGTGGGTTGACGCCGTACGCAGCGGCGATAGATGGGCGCCGATCAGGAAGGCCTCGCCATTGCGAACGTAGACGTACGCTTCGGCGAGCTGTGCGCGCCCGGCGCGCATGGACTTCACTTCCCACCCTTCGAGCACGAGACCCGCTTCGAGCCTCTCCTCGATGAAATAGTCATAACGCGCGCGCCGGTTTTCGGCGATCACGCGCTCGGGGGGTGCGGACTTGGCCATCAGGACATTGTACAGAGCCGCCGTCGCGCGCTGTTCCAGAGCCGTGGGTACCACGGCTTGAGCCCGACAGCCGGGTCCGCCACACTTGCCCGATGCGAGAAATGAGCCGCACATCGCTGGTGGCACGCGCGCCGAACGTGGTGTATCAATTGGTCGACGACATCGAGCGCTACCCGGAATTCGTGCCGGGCTGCACGGCCGCCGAAGTGCTCGAGCGCAATGAACAGCAGGTCGTGGCGCGTATCGCGGTGCGCCGCGGACTGTTGCACACGCACTTCACCACTCGCAACCGGCTCGATCCCGGGCGCGGCGTGTACATGCAGCTGGTCGAAGGTCCGTTCAAGGTGCTCGAGGGCTCGTGGCATTTCTCTCCCGTGGCGAGCAACGGTTGCCGCATCGACTTCAAGCTGCGTTTTCAATTCTCCAATCCGCTGAAGTCGGCCCTGTTCGAGCCCTTGTTCGAACAAGCCCAATCCGAGCTGGTGCGTGCGTTCGTGGCGCGCGCACAGAGCCTGCCGCCCTGAGGCGTCCGCGATCGCCGTGCTCAAACGCTGCCAAGTGGTTTGCGATACGCCCTTTGGGCTTCGCGAATGCGAGCTCGAGCTGCCGAATGAAGCCACGATCGCAGCGGCACTGGAGGCCGCCCGACCGCTGCTCGGCGAGCAGGCCGTGGATTGGGGCTCAGTGACGACCGGGGTATTCGGAGTCGTGCAAGGGCGCCAGTTCGTGCCGGCCGACGGCGATCGAATCGAGATCTATCGCGGCCTGCCGATCGATCCTCGCCGTAGCCGCCGTGAGCGTGCCGCCAAGGCGTCCGCGCAGCGCGGCAAACGCTGACTCCTCAGTGCACTCCGCCGCCGTGCGGTTCGGGTGCCTGGGCGCCACGCGTGCTGATGTCCGCGAATGGCGCAGTCTTGACGTCGCTATCGACCCGCGCGACCAGGTTATTGGTGAAGAAGATCGAGACGTGTCCTCGTCCGGGGCCTTTCAGGCGAGTTGTCTTGAGATAGTAGTCGTAGTCCCAGCGCGAGTTGTCGAACGCGCCCGGCACCATGGGGGTGCCGAGCAGGTAGCGCACCTGGCTGTGCGTCATGCCGGGCTTGACCTGGGCAATGACGGACGGATCGAGGTAGTTACCCTGCTGGATCGGCATGCGATAGAGGCAGCCGCCGAGCGCAACGACAGCTCCCGCCAGCATCGAAATGTTGCGGGCGGCTTGCCATAAGGGGCTGTGGCGGCTCATTCTCATGCGACAATCATACCGTATCGTCCGCTCGAAGCGGGGCCGCATCGAGGTGCAAAGTGGAAGGTAAAGACCTGCGCAAGGCCGGCCTCAAGGTCACGCTGCCGAGGCTCAAGATCCTCGAGATTCTCGAAAACAGCGCGACGCGGCACATGTCGGCCGAAGAGATCTACAAGAAACTGCTGGACTCGAGCGAGGATATCGGCCTCGCGACCGTGTACCGCGTGCTGACGCAGTTCGAGGGTGCGGGGCTGGTGTCCCGCCATCATTTCGAGGACGGCATGGCCGTGTTCGAGATCAACCATGGGACGCACCACGACCATATCGTCTGTATCGACTGCGGCGCGGTCGAGGAGTTCGTCGATCCCGAGATCGAAGCCCGGCAGAATGAGATTGCGCAGCGCCTTGGCTTCAAGATCGAAGAGCATTCGATGGTGCTGTACGGGCGCTGCCAGCGACCCAATTGTCCCTCGCGCAAGTCGGGCCGTAGCCGCCTGACCAGCTGATGCACTAGCCGCCGGCGTTCTTCTTGGCGCTGACGCGCGCGGAACGACGGCGCTCCGGCTCGTCGCCAGTCCCGGGCACGGTGGTGGAATCGGAAGCGCTGGCCGCCTTCAGCATTTCGAGTGCATGGGCGCGGGCACGCTGCGTGATCTCGACGCCTCCGAGCATGCGCGCGAGCTCCTGTACGCGCTCCTCGCCACTCAATGCGTTCAGGCGGATGCGAGTGCTCGAGCCGTCGTTGACTTTGACGACGCGCAGGTGCTGATGGCCCTGGGCAGCGACCTGCGGCAGGTGCGTGACGCACAGCACCTGGCCGGCATGGCCCAGTGCGCGCAGCTCGCGCCCCACGATCTCTGCCACCGCGCCGCCGATCCCCGAGTCGACTTCATCGAACACCATGCAGCGCGCGACATCGGCCGCGCACGAGACCTGCACGGCCAGCGACAGACGCGCGAGCTCACCGCCCGAGGCGACTTTGGCTACCGCGCGCGGGGCCTGGCCGACATTGGTGCTGACGCGAAATTCGATTCGATCGATGCCGTGCGCGGCGGGTTCGGCATTCTCGAGCGGCGACAGATCGATCAAGAAGCGGCCGCCACCCATGCCGAGCTCCTGCATGCGCGCCGAGATGTCCTTGGCGAGCGCGCGCGCCGCGGTGGCGCGGCGCGCCGAGAGCTGACGCGCCGCCTCCTGGTAGCTCGCGAGTGCGGCGTTGAGTTGAGCGCGCAGGGCGCCGCGGTCGGCGGCAGCGGATTCGAGGCTTGCGAGCTCTGCCGCCAGCGCATCGCGACGCGCCGTCAGTTCATCCCCACCAGTGCGGTGCTTGCGGGCCAGTTCTTCGATCGCCGCCAGCCGCCGCTCGATGGCATCGGCCCGCTGCGGATCGATGTCGAGCGCGTCGAGGTACTGCAGCAGACTGTGACCGGTGTCCTTTATGCGCAGCTCCGCTTCCTCGATCGGCGTGACCAGCGCGCCCAGCTCGGCGTCGAGCGCGCTGCCCGCGCGCAGGGCGGACAGCGCACGCGCCAGCAACGAGTGCGCGGTGGGGCCGTCGGATTCGTACAGACTTTCGAGCGCACCGCGCACCGACTCGAGCAGCCGGCCGCGGTTGGCCAGACGGGCGTGCTCGGTCTTGAGTTCGGCCAGCTCGCCTGCCTTCACGCCCAGTGCATCGATCTCCTGCACCTGGTGGCGCAGCAGATCGAGGCGGGTGCCGCGCTCATCCGCTGCGCTCACGATCTCGAGGCTGCGGTTCAGCAGTGTCAGCCAGACGCTGTGGGCGGAACGCACCTGTCCCGCGAGCGCTTCGAGCCGGCCGTAGCTGTCGACCAGTTCGCGCTGGGTCGCAGGTCGCACCAGCGACTGGAATTCGTGCTGGCCGTGGATATCGATCAGCAGTTCCGCGGCGCGGCTCAATACCTGCAACGGCACCGACTGACCGCCGAGCCAGGCGCGGCTGCGGCCGTCGTTGCCGATCACGCGCCGGAGCTGCAGCTCGCCGTCGTTCGTGATCGACTGCTCATCGAGCAAATGACGCAGCTCGCCGCCGGTGCCGGAGATGTCGATGGTGGCGGTGATGTCGGCACGTTCCGCGCCGCCGCGTACGACGTCGGCACCGGCCCGCCCCCCGGCCAGCAGCTCGAGTGCATCGACGATGATGGATTTGCCGGCGCCGGTCTCGCCGGTCAGCACGGTGAGGCCACGCTGAAATTCGATCTCGACGCTGTCGATGATCGCGAAGTCGTGAATCTGCAGGTAACGCAGCACGGTACTAGCGCTCGTGACCCCAGCCGCCGAGACCCCAGTGCAGCTTCGAGCGCAGCAGCCTGAAGTAGTCGAATCCGGGCGGGTGGAGCAATGTGATCCCGCGGCCGGACGGTGCAATCGACAGGCGTCCGCCGAGCTTGAGCTCGCCGAGCATGCCCGCATCGCAGGTGACCTGCGCACTGACATCGTGCGGTCCGGTGAGCTGGATATCGATGCGCGAGTTGCCGGACACCAGGATCGGCCGGTCCGAGAGCGTGTGCGGGCTGATCGGTGCGACCACCAGCACATCGAGCCGCGGCTCGACGATCGGGCCGCCACAGGAGAGCGCGTAGGCGGTGGAGCCCGTGGCGGTGGCGACCACCATGCCGTCGCCGCCGTGCGAGTTGACGTAGCGGCCGTCGATACGGGTCTCGAAATTGAGCATGCGTCCGGTCTCGAGCCGGTTGAAGACCACGTCATTGAGCGCAAAGCGCGAGGATTCGACGCCGTGGGGAGAAAACAGCTGTGCCTGCAGCAGCGGCCGGCGATCGGCCTCGCACTGACCGGCCAGAACCGCTTCGAGCGAGCTGACCATGTCCTGTGGCAGCACATCGGTCAGGAATCCGAGACGGCCCCGATTGATGCCGAGCAGGGGGATATCGTGCTCGGCCACGAGGCCGGCGGCATAGAGCAAGGTACCGTCGCCGCCGATCGCGATCACGAGGTCGGCGCGGTCGATGAATTCCGCCAGCGGCAGTACCCGCACGCTGCTCGGAGCGTTGCCAGCCTCGCCATCGTGGGGGGCCAGCACTTCGAGCTGCCGCGAGAGCAGCTCCGGCACCAGCGCCTGGGCGCACTCGGCGACTCGCGGGTCCTGGAACTTGCCGACTAGGACGCAGGTGCGTATTGGCATCGATCGACGTTGTAGCATGGGTTACGGGCAGGCGGCCACGCGCAAACTTGCCATATTGTGGCAGTGATTTCGCATGCCCGGTGCTTGACGGGGCCCCGCGGCGCTGGTTAGCTGAAGATCAGGCATGGCCGCAGATAATAAAGATGAGTTGAACGAGCGCGCCCAACGATTGCTGCGTGTGCTGGTTCAAAGCTACATCCGCGATGGCGCGCCGGTCGGCTCGCGCAACCTGTCGCGCGACTCAGGGCTGGCATTGAGCTCCGCGACCGTGCGCAATGTCATGGCCGATCTGGAGGGGCTCGGCTTCGTCACCTCGCCGCATACCTCCGCCGGCCGGGTGCCGACCGACAAGGCCTATCGCTTCTTTGTGGACTCGCTGCTGCGTGCGCAGCTGCCGGCCGACGACTTGAGCCTGGAGGAGATCCGCCGCCAGCTCGGACTACCGGCCGACAGCTCCAAGTCCCTGGTCGCAACCGCCTCACAGCTGTTGTCGAACATCACGCATCTGGCGGGCGTCGTGACGTTGCCGCTGGCCCAGGCGGCCTCGCTGACCCAGATCGAATTCCTGGCGCTGTCCGAGAACCGGGTGCTCGTGGTGCTGGTGCTCAATGACCGCGAAGTGCAGAACCGAATCACCCAGCTCGAGCGCCACTACTCGGCCGAGGAACTGCGCCGGGCCGCCAATTTCCTCAACGAGCATTGCGCCGGCCGCACGCTGCCGCAGATCCACACCGAGCTGGTGCAGCAGCTCAAGGACACGCACGAACACCTCAACCAGGTCATGCTCGATGCGATCGCCGTCGCGCAGCGGCTGTTCGAGCAGAGCAGCGCCAGCGAGAACATCGACTACGTGATCGCCGGCGAAACCAATCTGATGCAGCTGGGGGAGATGGCGAGCGTCGATAAGCTCAAACGCCTGTTCGAAGCCTTCAACGAGAAGCGCGATATCCTGCATCTGCTCGATCAGAGTCTGAAAGCCGAGGGCATACAGATATTCATCGGCCAGGAATCGGGTTACCAGATCCTCGATGACTATAGTGTCGTGACGGCGCCCTACAGCTCTGAGCAGGGCGTGGTCGGCGTGGTCGGCGTCATCGGCCCGACGCGCATGGCCTACGAGCGCGTGATTCCATTGGTCGATCTGACCGCCAAGGTGTTGAGCTCAGCCTTGAATTTACGCCGTTGAGGCGCCATCTAGGCTCTGGGAGCGGCGCATGCCGCTGGGAATCGTTTGAGCTTTAGTTCGTAACTATCTGATTCAATTGAAGGTTATCCGATGGGCCAGGCGATAGAAGAGGATTCAGCAGCCGGGGATCCCGGTGATTCGCCCGGCGATTCAGCCGCGGAGTGCGCTGAACTGCGCGCCGCGCTGACGCAAGCCGAGGAGAATCTCAAGCAGCAGCGCGAACAGTACCTGCGCGGTGCCGCTGAGCTCGACAACGTGCGCAAGCGCGCGCAGCGCGACATTGAGAGCGCGCATCGCTACGCCCTCGAGCGCTTCGCCGCCGAGCTGCTGCCGGTGCGCGACAGTCTCGAGCTCGGCGTACGCAACGGCGCGACCACCGATCCGCAAAGCGTGCTGGCCGGGCAGGAGGCAACCTTGAAGCTGCTCGAGCGCGCGTTCGAGAAGTTCTCGATCAAGCAGATCGATCCGACCGGCCAGCGCTTCGACCCGACGCTGCACGAGGCGGTGATGATGCAACAGTCGTCGGACGTGGCGCCGAATTCGGTGCTGCACGTGGTGCAGTCGGGCTACGAGCTCAATGGGCGCCTGCTGCGCCCGGCACGCGTGGTGGTGGCGACTGCCGCGGCGACGCCTTCGGGGGAGGCCTAGGGTGTTCCGGGTGCGGCAAGCACTTGAAATCAAAGCCCTGAGCCCTAATTAGTCAGTCATGGCGAAAAGTATCTGGAGTTGACCCATGAGTAAGGTAATCGGCATCGATCTCGGCACGACCAACTCGTGCGTCGCGATCATGGAAGGCGGCAAGCCGCGCGTGATCGAGAACAGCGAGGGTGATCGCACCACCCCGTCGATCGTCGCATTCAGCAAGGACGACGAAGTCCTGGTCGGGCAGTCGGCCAAGCGCCAGGCAGTCACCAATCCGCAGAACACCCTGTTCGCCGTCAAGCGCCTGATCGGACGCAAGTTCGACGACGAAGTCGTACAGCGGGACATCACGATGGTCCCCTATAAGATCGTCAAGGCCGACAACGGCGACGCGTGGGTCGACGTGCACGGCAAGAAGATGGCGCCGCCGGAGATTTCCGCGCGTGTGCTCATGAAGATGAAGAAGACCGCCGAGGATTATCTCGGTGAGACCGTCACCGAGGCCGTCATCACGGTCCCGGCCTATTTCAATGACTCGCAGCGCCAGGCGACCAAGGACGCCGGCCGCATCGCGGGCCTGACCGTCAAGCGCATCATCAACGAGCCGACCGCGGCGGCGCTGGCCTATGGCCTCGACAAGCAGGGCGCGGATCGCAAGATCGCGGTCTACGACCTGGGTGGGGGCACCTTCGATATCTCGATCATCGAGATTGCCGAGGTCGATGGCGAGCGCCAGTTCGAGGTGCTCTCGACCAATGGTGATACCTTCCTGGGTGGCGAGGACTTCGATCTGCGCGTCATCAATTTCCTGGCGGATGAATTTCAGAAGGAGTCCGGCGTCGACGTGCGGCGCGATCCGCTGGCAATGCAGCGCCTCAAAGAGGCGGCCGAGAAGGCCAAGATCGAGCTGTCCTCGAGCCAGCAGACCGACGTCAATCTGCCCTACATCACGGCCGATGCGAGCGGCCCGAAGCACCTGAACGTCAAGCTCACGCGTGCCAAGCTCGAATCGCTGGTCGATGATCTGGTGCAAAAGACCATCGGCCCCTGCCGCGTGGCACTCAAGGACGCAGGCCTCGAGGCCAAGGACGTGGCGGAAGTGATCCTGGTGGGCGGGCAGACGCGTATGCCGCTGACGCAGAAGTACGTGCGCGAGTTCTTCGGCAAGGAGCCGCGCAAGGACGTCAATCCCGATGAGGCCGTCGCAGTCGGCGCCGCGGTGCAGGCCGGCGTGCTCGCGGGCGAGGTCAAGGACGTGCTGCTGCTCGATGTCACGCCGCTGTCGCTCGGGATCGAGACGCTCGGTGGCGTCATGACCAAGCTGATCGAGAAAAACACCACCATTCCGACCAAGGCCGCGAACACTTTCTCGACCGCGGATGACAACCAGACGGCCGTGACCATTCACGTACTGCAGGGCGAACGCGACCGTGCGCAGGACAACAAGTCGCTCGGCAAATTCGATCTCACCGACATCCCCCCGGCCCCCCGCGGCATGCCGCAGGTCGAGGTGACGTTCGACATCGATGCCAACGGCATCCTCAATGTCTCGGCCAAGGACAAGGCCACGGGCAAGGAGCAGCGCATCGTGATCCGCGCTTCAAGCGGCCTCAACGAGGACGAGATCAAGCGCATGGTCAAGGACGCCGAGGCGCATGCCGCCGAGGACAAGAAATTTCGCGAGCTGGTGGAGACTCGCAACCAGGCCGACGCTCTGGTGCATCAGGTCGAAAAGGCGCTCAAGGACCTGGGAGACAAAGTCACCCCCGATGAGCGCGCCAAGGCTGAGGCGGCGCTCGGAGATCTGCGGTCGATCCTCAAGTCCGACGACAAGGACGCGATCCAGAAGAAGACCGAGGCGTTGGCACAGGCCTCTGCGGCGATTGCGCAGCGTGCCTACGCGGCCAATCAGCCGCCGAGTGGCGGTGGCGCCGCGGGCAGCGGTTCGGGCGACGCCGGTGGCGCAGCGCCGGGTGCCGGACCCAAGGCCGAGGAAAACGTGGTCGATGCGGAGTTCGAGGAAGTGCGCGACAAGGGCCGCCGGGCCTCCTGACGCGAGCCGCTTCGACCGGCCGACAAGATGGCCGCCGGGCACTGCCAAGTGCCGGGCGGCTGTCGCGTATCCGAAAGCGATAAGGGTCTTGACAGGCGCTCATGGCGAAACGCGACTACTACAAGGTTCTGGATCTGGCTCGAAACGCGAGCGAGGCCGACATCAAGAAGGCGTATCGCCGCCTGGCGATGAAATTTCACCCGGATCGCAACCCGGGCGATCACGACGCTGAAGAGAAGTTCAAGGAGGCCAAAGAGGCCTACGAAGTGCTATCGGAGCCGCAGAAGCGCTCGATCTACGATCAGCACGGCCACGCGGGTGTCGAGGCGAGCCGCAATGCGCATGCCGGCGGCGGCGGCTTCAGCGGTGCCGACGCTTTCAGCGATATCTTCGGCGATGTGTTCGGCGACATCTTCGGTGGTGCCCGTCGCGGTGGCGGCGGCTCACAGGTCTATCGCGGCGCCGATCTGCGTTACGAGGCCGAGCTGGATCTGGCCGAGGCGGTGTTCGGCCGAACGATCGAAATCGACGTCAATAAATTCGCCGAGTGCGACACCTGCCACGGCAGCGGCGCCGCCAAGGGCTCGCAGCCGGCGACCTGTGAGACCTGCAACGGCAGTGGCCAAGTGCGCATCTCGCAGGGATTCTTCACGCTGCAGCAGACCTGCCCGCACTGCCGCGGCTCGGGCCGTGTGGTGCGTAACCCCTGTGACCAATGCCTGGGCCAGGGGCGCGTGCGTCGCGCGAAGAAACTCTCGGTCAAGATTCCGCCCGGTGTCGACACCGGCGATCGCGTGCGCCTGACGGGCGAGGGCGAAGCCGGCCGCAATGGCGGGCCGCCCGGCGATCTGTACGCGGAGGTGCGGGTGCGCGAGCACGCGATCTTCGAGCGCGACGGTGTGCACCTGAGCTGCGAAGTACCGATCGGCTTCACCACGGCGACGCTCGGCGGCAGCGTCGACGTGCCGACGCTCGACGGCCAGGTATCGCTGAAGATTCCGCCCGAGACCCAGTCGGGCCGCGTGTTTCGCCTGCGCGAGAAGGGCGTCAAGTCGGTGCGCGGTCCGACGCGCGGCGATCTGTTCTGCCGCGTCGTGGTCGAGACCCCGGTGCATCTCTCGAGCGAGCAGCGTTCGTTGCTGCGCGAGCTCGACGAATCCCTCAAGCGTGATGGCAACAAGCACTCGCCGCGCCAGAAGAGCTTTTTCGATGGCGTGAAGCGCTTCTTCTCGAGCGGTGGCTCGTGAGCGGCCGCGCCTCGTGAGCGCTGTGGTGCCGGCATCGATCCCGACCGTGCTGATCGGCGCGACGGGGCGCATGGGACAGAACATCCTGCGCCAGCTGCCGCACTTTCCGGCGCTCACGCTTTGCGGCGCGACCGCTTCCGCGAGCAGCGCCGCGCTAGGTGAAGACGCCGGTACGCGCGCGGGCCTGCCGGCCAACGGCGTGCGCATCACGGCCGCGCTGCCGCCGCTGCTGGCACAGGCAAAACTCGCGCTCGATTTCTCGAGCGCGCCGGCGGCCGCGGCCACTCTCGCGGCCTGCGTTGCCGCCGGCGTGCCGCTGCTTCTGGGCACTACCGGACTGGCGCGCGAGTTGCAGATGCCGCTGGCGCGGGCGGCCGAGCGCATCGCGCTGCTCGTGGCACCGAACACGAGCCTCGGACTGAACCTGCTCCTGAGCCTGGTGCGCACCGCCGCGCGCGCCCTGCCGTTGGGCTATGACGTCGAGATTGTCGAGGCGCACCACCGCGATAAGACCGATGCGCCTTCAGGTACCGCGCTGGCACTCGGACAGGTGGCTGCCGAGGCGCGCGGCAGCGCGCTCGAGAGCCAGGCGATCTATGCGCGCCACGGGACCGGCGCGCGCCAGCGCGGTCAGATCGGTTTCGCTTCGCTGCGCGGGGGCGATGTGGTCGGCGAGCACGAGGTGCTGTTCCTGGGCGAGGGCGAACGGCTTATGCTGCGCCACAGCGTTGGTGATCGTTCGGTGTTCGCGCGCGGGGCCCTCGTGGCGGGCCAGTGGCTGGCTGGCCAGGCGCCGGGCCGGTATCAGATGGCTGACGTTTTCACTAAATAATACAGGCGGGTACGAGCGTTCACGCGGTAATTTCAGATCCTGAAAGGTGTTTGCCGCAACCCGTTTCGGGCTCGCAAAAATCCCACGTAGGCGTGGACAGGGGCGGTGGGGGTCTTTACACTTTTGCCCGTAATCCGAGTATCGGGTTAGTCCGCACAAGGCGGGAGGATGTTCCAAAAGAACTCCTCCCGCTTTGTGCATCTGCGTGTCGTGAAGTGACCCCAGCAACCCTCGCGGCCGGAAGTTGGGGCACCGGAAGAAGAGGCATGAAGTGACTGCACCAGCGGTGCTGGCTCTCGCGGACGGGAGCATCTTCAAAGGCCACTCCATTGGCGCTGCCGGCAATACCACGGGTGAGGTCGTATTCAATACCGCCATCACCGGCTACCAGGAAATCCTCACCGACCCTTCCTACGCGCGACAGATCGTCACGCTGACCTATCCGCACGTTGGCAACACCGGCGTCACGCCCGAGGACATGGAGTCGGCGCAGATCTACGCCTCGGGTCTGGTGGTGCGCGATCTGTCGATGGTGGCCAGCAGCTGGCGCGCCTCGGGCTCGCTCAACGAGTTCCTGCAGCGCGGACGCATCGTCGCGATCGCCGGCATCGATACGCGCCGCCTGACGCGCCTGTTGCGGGAGAAAGGTGCGCAGTCGGGCTGCATCATGACCAGCGACAAGCTCGATGAGAACGCCGCGGTGCGCGCCGCGCGCGCAATTCCCGGTCTCAAGGGCATGGACCTGGCCAAGGTCGTCAGCACGCGCCCACTCGAGAGTTCCTGCACCGGATGATTCGCGCCGTGGTGGCCGAATTTCATTTTCACGGTGCGCGCGCCGCTGGCCAGGCCCAGCAGCTGATGCCCCAGGCAGATGCCGAAGATCGGAATATCGGTCTCGAGCAATTCCGCGATGGCCTTGATGGCATAGTCGCAGGGCTCCGGATCGCCGGGTCCGTTCGACAGGAACACACCGTCCGCATTGAGCGCCTGCACATCGCCGGCGCTGGTCATCGCCGGCACCACCGTGATGCGGCAGCCTTGATCGGCGATCAGCCGCAGGATGTTGCGCTTGATGCCGTAGTCATATGCGACCACGTGCAGCCGCTGCTGCGCACGCAGCGGCACGGCATCGCGGCCGAT
>DASYNV010000132.1:0-3219 GCA_036008365.1 Steroidobacteraceae bacterium
CTTGGCCGGTGAGGCGCGTCGCCGTCAAAGATTTCGCTGATCTGACCGATGCAGGCATCCGCCAGGTGCTGCTCGAGCGGCGCGAGGTACGTGGCAGCGCGCTGTCGATCTCCATGGAGCGCGAGGTGCGCACGTGCAAACAGTCCGAGCAGCCAGGGCCATACCGTGCCCTGATGATAGGCGCCGTCCCGCTGCCATTGATCGCCACCGTAGCGGCCGACATAGGCGCGGTCTCCGGGCTCCAGGGTTCGCAGGCCGTAGGAAGTCAGCAATTCGCGTTCGCACACCTCGAGCACCCGACGGGCTCTTGCCGAGTCGAGCACCGCGTGCGGCAGCGCCAGGGCCAGCAGCTGGTTCGGGCGCAGCGAAGCATCCGGCGGTTGATGCTCCGGCCCGTCGATGACATCGTAGAGGTATCCACCCTCGGCGTACCAGAACCTATGCTGGAATGACGCGGTCGCATTGCGTCCCGCGTTTCTGAAATCCATCGCCAGCCGCCAATCGCCCAGTCGCTCGGCAAGAGCAGCGATGATCTGCAGCGCGTTGCACCAGAGCGCGTTGATCTCCACTGGCTTGCCGATGCGCGGCGTCACCACCCAGCCGCCGACCTTCGCATCCATCCACGTGAGCTGCTGCCCCGGCTCTCCCGCTCGCAGCAGTCCGTCGTCCGGGTCGACGACGATGCCGTGCCGCGTGCCGCGTCGGTGCCAGGATTCAATGTCGAGCAACGTCGGCAGCAGCTCGCGCGCCAGTTCGAGATCGTGCGTGGCCTGCACGTAGGTCTGCAGCGCGACGAAATACCAGAGCGTGGCGTCGGCGGTGTTGTACTCAGGGGTATCGCCGTCATCGGGAAATCGATTCGGAACCATGCCTCGATCGACGTGCCTGGCAAAGGTACGCAGAATCTGCGCCGCGACGCCCGCGCGGCCGGTGGCCAACGCCAATCCGGGCAGCGCGATCATGGTGTCGCGGCCCCAGTCGGCAAACCAGGGGTAGCCCGCGATGACGGTCGTGCCGGCGGCGGGGCGACTCCCATCGCCCGCAACCGACCCGCTGCGAGCAACGATGAATTGATCCGCGGCCAGCACCAGTCGGTGAATCCAGTCCGGATGCTCGCCGCTGAGCGACTCGAGCAGGGCTGCCTCGCGCATGCGCAGCGCCGTCAGTGCCGCCGCGGCGCCTGCAGCCTGCGTCCCGATGGTCGCCGTCAGGCTGGCCACGCCGCCGGGCTCGAGCTCGAGCTCAAATACCCCGGGCGCAAACAGGTCTTCGATGGCATCGAGGCCGCGCTCGGCTTCCTGTCGATGCAGCAGATTCCAGTGATAGTCGGGCGCTGGCCGGAATGCACCGCAATCGGCGGTGATCGAGAGTCGATGCTCACTGCCCGACGCGACAACACGGCAGCCGTCTTCAATCGGCTCGATTGCAAAGCCCTCACCGCCGCGGCGATGCCAGTGATAGTCGCGCGCGGTGCAGAGCGGACGCAGCAGCAGTCGCACCGGTTCATCGCCGCGCTCGAGCGTAAAGTGAACGTAGACAGTGTTTTGCCCGTGCGCCATGAACAGCCGCCGCGTCAGCCGCGCGGGTCCCAACGCGTAGGTCCAGGCGGGCACCGTGCCCTCGAGGCGGAAGCTTTCGATGAGCCGATAGCCGTCGGGGCGCACGACGCCACCGCCATACTCGTGGCAGGCGAGTTCATAGTCTCGGCCGCCCACGCGCGCAGTCACATCAACATCGACCAGGAACAACGCGCGTCCGGTGGGCGGCGTTCGCGCGGCAATCAGCAGTCCGTGGTACCGACGGGTCTGACAGCCGGCCACGGTCCCGGCGCCAAAACCGCCCAGACCGTTGGTGATCAGCCACTCTCGTTGCAGGGCCTGCTCGAATTCGCAGCAGATCTCGCGGCCGAGGGGCGCGCTGGTCAGCACCGATTCCTTTGCTTCCGCCCTCATGAGGTCCCCTGTCTGCCGGCTCTTCTTATTCGCCGCAACAGTAACGCGCGGTTACAACTGAAAATACTCTAATATGCTGCCCGGGTAGAAAAATGCGTCCCGAACGAGCCCTGATCTACCTGCTGCTGCCCGCGAAACCGGCGGGCCTAATCTTCATCTGCATCGAGACCCTCGGCTTCGGACTGTGTTCGTTGGCGGGGCTCTTTGGCCTGCCGGTGCTGGTGATCCTGCTCTCATGGCTCTTCAGCTACGGCTACGTGCTGCTGGAGCAGGTCGCACACGGCGCACGCGAGCCGCCGGTACTGGCGCTCGAGATGGTGAATCCGCTCGCCCAGATCCGGCCGCTGCTGCACTTAGGCTTGGTGGTCGTGGTGTTCTTCAGCCTGCGCTTCCTGTCCCCGCACATCGGCCTGGCACTCACCCTGGCGCTCGGAGCATTGGTGTTCGCGGCATTGCCGGCCTCGATGGCGGTACTGGCGGTCGGCGATGCCTGGTGGCAGGCGGTCAGTCCGCTCGCGCTCTGGCGTCTCATGCGCGCGCTCGGATCCGAATATCTCATCCTGGTGACGGTCACCGTGCTCTGCGGACTCGGACTGGTGACTCTGGCCTGGTTCGATGCGGTGCCCTCCTGGCTGCGTCAGGCGTTGGCGATCTACGCGTGGCTGGCGCTGTACGCGCTGATCGGCGGCGCCCTCTACGAGCGTCGCGACGATCTGGGCCTCGAAGCCATTCATTCGCCCGAGAATCGGGGCCGCGCCGTGCGGCAGCATCTCGAGCGCCAGGACGAACGCTTCATCGACGGGCTGTTCGCGCAGCTGCGCAACGGGAATCCCGCGGGCGCCTGGCAGGCCATCGAAAAGGATCTGAACGAGCACCGACACGAGCGGGCGCGCTACGAGTGGCTGCTCGAGCGATTCGGCGTGCTCGACGATCAGCGCCTCGCGAGCCGGCTGGCACAGGATTACATCCACCGCCTGCTCAATCACGACAACGGTCGTGTGGTCGATATCGTCAGGGATCGGATCGCGCGTGACGGCGGCTTTCACCCAGGTACCGCGGCCGAGACGCTGCGCGTCGCAGAGCTGCTGCGCCTGGCCGGCGAGCGCGCCGGCGCCCAGCGCCTGCTCGCAGACTTCTCGAACGCCTTCGCCGATGCTCCGCCCGCACTCAAGGCGGCCGCGCAGCGCGAGTTGCAAACACAGCGCTACCTGTAGGACTCGACGTACATCGCTATGGTCGCTCTGAGCGCCCAAGTCGCTTTATAGTC
>DASYNV010000133.1:0-2319 GCA_036008365.1 Steroidobacteraceae bacterium
CGCGGTGGGATTCTACCCACTCTTTGTATATGTCGTTGCGCGAAGGTCAGTTATGAGACAGCGCGCCGGCCGAACAGTTCCCGATTGCCCGACTATAGGATTCGTGAAGACACCTGCCGCCCTGCAGCTCCTGATCGATGACGGCGTGATCGACGAAGTCATCCGCTCGCTCAAGAGCGGCAAGGAAGCAAGCGTGTATCTGGTGCGCGCGGACATGCGCACGCGCTGCGCGAAGATCTACCGGGACGTGCGGCAGCGCAACTTTCAGAAACGTGCGCGCTACCAGCAGTGATCGGAGGTAAATCCCCCGTGGAATGGCTGCATTGGCAGAAGAGTGTGGCCATCGCGGCGCTTGTCCTGGAGATTGCGCGCTAGCTTCGCGATGCTGTGGATATTGGGACATACTGGTACCGTCGTCCCCCGTCTCAGCCTCCTCAAGTTATCATGTAAAAAAGGGGCCAATTTTAAGGCTCTTAGGTCCCGGGTCTCATGGCAATACCCCAACCTTCCGGCGCCGTCTTCGTGAGCCACGCCTCCGAGGACGAAGCGGCGGCGCTGCGCATCGCGTCAGCGTTGCGCACCGCCGGCGTGGAAGCGTGGCTCGACCGTAGCGAGCTCAAGGGTGGCGACGCCTGGGATCACAGGATCCGGGAGCAGCTGCGCGACTGTGCGCTGTTCGTGCCAGTGATTTCTCGCCACACGACGTGCCGCCCCGAAGCCTACTTCCGTCTCGAGTGGCATCTTGCCGATCAGCGCACGCTGCTCATGGCGCGCAGCAAGGCGTTCATCGTGCCGGTGTGTATCGATGATACGACCGAAGCGGAGGCCGAGGTGCCCGAATCGTTCCGGGCGGTGCAGTGGACGCGCCTGCTTGCTGGCGCTGTTTCGCACGCATTCTGCGAGCACATCGCATCGCTCTTGCAGACACCGGCGGGGAAAGCCGCGGGTACCAACGCCAGTTCACGCGCGCCTTCGCCGAACGCGGCGCCGGCTGGAGCCGCAACCGAAGTCATCAAGCTCGGCCCTTTCGAGCTCGTGTCCTCCGAGCGGCAGCTACTGCGCGACGGGCAGCCGGTCGAGCTCGGTGCGCGCGCGTTCGACCTGTTGCAGGTTCTCGCAGAGCAGTCGGGGCGGCTTGTGACCAAGGCGACGTTGCTCGAGCGCGTCTGGCCGAAACTGGGAGTCGATGAGAACAATCTTCCGGCGCAGATCGCGAGCCTGCGGCGCGTGCTCGGCGCAGGGGCGATCCGTACGGTGCCGGGCTTTGGCTACCGGCTCGAGCTGGAGGTCGTGCGTCCGACGCGCGCGCTGCAGCCGGCGCCCGCGCTGACGCCCGCGCCGCGTCCCGTGCGCGTCGTTGCCAGGCGGCTGACGCCGCTCATCGGCCGGGACCACGACCTGCAGGCGCTGCAGACAGCGCTCGGCAGCGCGCGCTGCGTCACCGTGGTCGGCGGTGGCGGTATAGGCAAGACGCGGCTTGCGCAGGAAGTGCTCGCACGGGCGGTCGATACGCCCGAGCGTCAAGGCGCCTGGCTGGACCTGGCGCCGCTGGCGCAACTGCGCCATGTGGCGAGCGCGATTGCGTCGGCTGTCGGCGTGACGTTGCCCGATCGCGGCGACGGCTTCGCTGCACTCCAGCAAACGCTCGCGCAGGCGCCGCTGTTACTCATCTTCGATGGCGCTGAGCACCTCGCCACCGAGCTCGCGCCGGCGCTTGCGGAGCTGCTTGCTCGCACGGGCGAGTTGCGGGTGCTCGTCACGAGTCAGGTGCCGCTCTGCGTGCCCGGTGAGATCGTGTTCCGCCTCGGGCCACTCACGGTCGATGAACGCGCCGAGTCAGGGGCGCCCGATGACGCGTCCGGTGCAATAGCGCTATTCGTGCAACGCGCGACTGCCGCCGACCGGCGCTTTGCGCTCACGAGCGCGAATCGGGCGGCGGTCGCCGAGATCTGCCGCCGTCTTGACGGGAATCCGCTCGCACTCGAGCTCGCCGCTGCCCGAGTGCCGGCGCTCGGGGTCGCTGCGCTGCTGGATCGTCTCGGGGATCGACTGCGGCTGCTGAAGACGAGCGCCGCGGTCGACGACGCGCACCACGGTGCGCTGCAGGCCGCATTCGACTGGAGCTACCAGCTGCTGTCGCCAGCCGAGCAGCACGTATTCAACCGGCTCGGGGTATTTGTCGGCAGCTTTTCTCTGGATGCCGCAGCCCGTAGCGTCGCTGAGGGACCGTCGGACGGCTGCGACGCCATCGATCTGATCTCGCGGCTTGTCGACCGCTCGCTGGTCAATGCGTTACCGTCGGATCCGCCGCGCTATGAG
>DASYNV010000134.1:0-1790 GCA_036008365.1 Steroidobacteraceae bacterium
AGTTCAACCCCGCGGACTACGCGACGACGCGAGCGCCGAAACGCCGCAGCCCCTTTGACAGGCAGCGCCCTTGACGGGGCTAGAGCATGACCGAGGTTTCCTCGGCGATCATTTGCTCGAGCCGCTGCAAATCGGGAATGAGCGGTGTCTCGTTCACCATGCGAACCTGGCAGATGACCGGCGAGCGCTCCGGGAAGCTGCGCGACGGGTCGGGGCGCACCACGTCGGCGTTGACCCGCACCAGCTGCGGAAATCCCTGGGTCAGCATGCCGAAGTAGCCGGACTGCAGCTTGCCGCCGGAGGCATTGAATATCACGATTCTCGTTCGGCTCGACACCGTGGGCAGCGCCTGTCCGAAGGCGCCTTCGAATGACACGATGGGCACGCTGCGCCCGCTCCAGCTCACGAGCCCGGCATACCACGGCGGCGCATTGGTCATTTCCGCCGGGGCTTGATAGCTGATGACTTCCGCCACGCAGGCCCGCGGCACGATCAGCCGTTCCCCGGCCAGGGGAACCAGAAGGCTGTAGAGTTCTTCTCGTAGATCCGACATTGCGTTACTGCGTTACCGCGTTACCGCGTTACCGCGCTAACGGCACGCCGGTGGACCAACGGTTCGATGGCGTCGAGCAGCTGGTTCTCTTGGTACGGCTTGCCCAGGTAGTCGTCGACGCCGAGTTCGATCGCCCGCGCCCGGTGCTTCTCGCTGACCCGCGACGTGATCATGACGATCGGAATATCCTTGAGCCGCGGATCGTTGCGCACATGGGCGGCCACTTCGTAGCCATCCATTCTCGGCATTTCGATGTCGAGCAGAATGATGTCCGGGAGATTCTCCTGGAGCAGCGACACGGCGTCCACGCCATCCTTGGCCGTCAGCACCCGCATGCCGTTGCGCTCCAACAGCCGCTGCGTGACCCGCCGTACGGTGATCGAGTCGTCCACCACGAGTGCGAACGTGCGCCGGTCTCGCTGATCGAGCAGCGCCGGTTCCGTGGGCTTGGCGCGCCACTCCGAACGCACCAGAGAGCCCATGTCGAGAATGATGACGATGCGACCGTCGCCCAGAATGGTGGCGCCGGCGATGCCGCGGATTCCGGAGATCTGGGGTCCCAGGGACTTGACGACGATCTCGCGGCTGCCGACGAGTTCGTCCGTGACCAACGCCGTCGAATGCTCGCCGGCACGAATGAGCACGACCGACATCGAGACATCGGATTCCGGCAGGCGCGTGGGCCCGAGACCCACGAACGAACCGAGTTGCTGGAAGCGATATTTCTGACCGCCGTATTCGAACAGCGGTGCGTCCTTGCCGAGATGCCGCGCGACGATGTTGCGCGGCAAACGCACGACGCCTTCGACGGTCGCCAGCGGCAAGGCATAGGTCTCTTCGGCGACGCGCACGATCAACGCCTGGCTGATGGCGAGCGTGAACGGCAGCCGGATGGTGAAGCGCGAGCCTTTACCCGCGGTCGACTCGATGAACAGGCCCCCGCCCAGTTTCTTGACTTCGGTGGCCACCACGTCCATTCCGACTCCGCGGCCCGCCGCCTGAGTCAGGTGGCCCGCCGTGCTGAAGCCCGGCTCCAAAATGAGCTGCATGGCCTCTTCGTCGGTGAGCTTCGCGTGGCGGTCGATGAGCCCCAGGGCCACCGCCTTCTCGCGAATCAACTTCACATTGATGCCGCTGCCGTCGTCGGTGACCACGATCACGACCTCGGCGCCGTCGCGCGTCAGGCTGACCGAGATTCGGCCGACATCGGGCTTGTGCAGAGCGGCGCGCCGCTCCG
>DASYNV010000135.1:0-5002 GCA_036008365.1 Steroidobacteraceae bacterium
CTCGCCAAGCATGGCGGCTTCGCGCTCGAGCTCACCTGCCGCGGCGATCTGCAGATCGACGAGCACCACACGGTCGAAGACTGCGCACTGAGCATCGGCGAGGCGCTGCGGCGCGCGCTCGGCGACAAGCGCGGGATCGGCCGCTACGGCTTTCTGCTGGCCATGGATGAGAGTGAGGCGCAGGTCGCGATCGATCTGTCCGGACGTGCCTTCTTTGTGTTCGAAGGCCGTTTCGGTCGCGAGCAGGTCGGAGCGCTGCCGAGCGAGCTGGTGCCGCACTTCTTCCGCTCGCTCGCCGATGCTCTGGGCGCGGCGCTGCATATTGCGGTGCGCGGCGAAAACACGCACCACATGATCGAGGCCTGCTTCAAGGGCGTCGGCCGCGCGCTGCGGCCGGCGCTGCGGCGCGAGGGGCACGATCTACCGAGCACCAAAGGAACCCTGTGAGTGCCGCGCACGATGTCGTCATCATCGACAGCGGCGGCGCCAATCTGGCCTCGCTGCGCTACGCGCTCGATCGACTCGGCGCCCGCTCGGTGGTGAGCAGCGATGCCGCGCTGATTGCCGAGGCACCGCGCGTGCTGCTGCCCGGTGTCGGTGCGGCCGCCGACGCGATGGCGCGCCTGCGCGCACAGGGGCTCGATCAGCTCATTCCGCAGTTGCGCGCGCCGCTGCTCGGCATTTGCTTAGGCATGCAGCTGCTGTTCGAGCATTCGGCCGAAGGCGACACCGCCTGTCTCGGTCTGCTGCAGGGACGCATCGAGCGCCTGCGGCCGGCACCCGGACTGCCGGTGCCGCACATGGGTTGGAACACGCTTGCAATCATGCGCGAGGATCCGTTGCTCGACGGCATCGACGCGGGCGACCGGCTCTACTTCGTACATGGCTTTGCCGCCCCGGTCGGCGATGCGACGCTCGCCTCGGTCGACTATGGCAGCGCGCTGAGCGCGGTGGTCCGTCGCAACAATTTTCTCGGTGTGCAGTTCCATCCCGAGCGCTCCTCAAGCGCGGGTGCCCGCGTGCTGAAGAACTTTCTGGCAATCCCATGCTGCTGATTCCCGCGATCGATCTTCGCGGCGGCGCCTGTGTGCGGCTGCTCAAGGGCGATTTTGCCGCCGAGACGCGCTACCCCGCGGACGCGCACGAGCTGCTGGCGCGCTATCGCGCACTCGGCGCCGGCTGGCTGCACCTGGTCGATCTCGACGGCGCCCGCGACGGCGCCCGGGGTAATCACGCGCTGATCCAGACGCTCGCGCAGCAGCCTGCCGATGAGCGCCCGTTGCGACTGCAGGTCGGCGGCGGCGTGCGCAGCGCGAGCGACATCGATGCGCTGCTGAAGCTCGGGGTCGCGCGCGTGGTCGTCGGCAGTGCCGCGGCCGAACGACCGGCCGAGGTCACAGGGTGGCTGCAGCGCCACGGACCCGAGCGTATCTGTCTGGCGTTCGATGTGCGGCTCGATGCCGACGGCGTGCCGCGCGTGCAGACCCGCGGTTGGCGGCAGGCCACCTCGCTGTCGCTGTGGGATGCCGTGGCGGCATTCGCCGATCAGGACCTGCGGCATGTGCTCTGTACCGATATCGATCGCGATGGCGCACTCGCGGGGCCGAATCTCGCGCTGTACCGCGAAGCGCAGCGCCGTTTCCCGCGCGTACGCTGGCAGGCCTCCGGAGGGATCGCGCAGGGCGCGGACCTCGGTGCGCTCGCGGCGACCGGGGTGGCCGCCGCGATCAGCGGCAAGGCGCTGCTCGAGCAGCGCCTATCGGTCGAGGAGCTGCGGCCATTCTTGCCAAACGCATAATTCCGTGCCTCGACGTCCGCGACGGACAGGTGGTCAAGGGCGTACGCTTCCGCGATCATCGCGTGGTCGGCGATATTCTCGAGCTCGCTACACGCTATCGCGACGAAGGCGCCGATGAACTGGTGTTCTACGACATCACCGCCAGTCCCGAGGGCCGCTCGGTCGACCGCACCTGGGTCGCGCGCGTGGCACGCGTGCTCGACATTCCATTCTGCGTCGCCGGCGGCATCCGTTCGATCGAGGACGCCGAGCAGGTACTCAACGCCGGCGCGGAGAAGATCTCGGTGAACTCTCCCGCGCTGATCGATCCGCAGCTCATCGATCGACTGAGTGCACGCTTCGGCGCACAGTGCATCGTGGTCGGCATCGACAGCCTGGGCACCGCCGAGGGCTACCGGGTCTATCAATTCACCGGCGATCCCTCGCGCACCCTCGACTCGCGCCGCGACACCTTGAGCTGGGTGCGCGAAGTGCAGCAGCGCGGGGCCGGCGAAATCGTCCTCAACTGCATGGCCGCCGACGGCACCCGCGACGGCTATGACATCGATCAACTGCGCCGCGTCCGTGCGCTGTGCGATGTGCCGCTGGTGGCATCGGGCGGCGCCGGCACGCCGGCGCACTTTCAACGCGCGTTCGAGGAGGCGCAGGTCGACGCCGCGCTCGCAGCGAGTGTATTTCACAGCGGCAGCATCGAGATCGGCGATCTCAAGCGGGCGCTGCGGCGCCGTGGACTGGAGATGCGGCTATGAGCCTGACGCCCTCAGAGCTCGCGCGCATCGATTGGGACAAGGGCGGCGGACTGGTGCCCGCCATCGTGCAGGATGCACGCAACGGCGCTGTGCTGATGCTCGGCTACATGAATCGCGAGGCGCTGCAGACCACGCTCGAGACTCGGCACGTCAACTTCTATAGCCGTTCGCGCCAGCGCCTATGGCGAAAAGGTGAGACCTCCGGCAACGAACTCGAGTTGCGCACCATACGCCTGGACTGCGATGGCGACACGCTGTTGCTCGGGGCGATACCGTCCGGACCGGTGTGTCACACGGGCACCGCGACCTGTTTTGGCAATGCTTCGATCAGCGACCCGGCGCCAGCGGAGGCGCGGCTGGCGTTCATCGGCGAGCTCGAGCGCATCATCGCGCAGCGAATCGCCGCGCCGGCCGAGGGCAGCTACACCGCCCGGCTCTACCAAGGCGGCATCAAGCGCATGGCGCAGAAAGTCGGCGAGGAAGCTCTCGAGGTGGCGCTGGCGGCTTGCACCGAGGGCGATGCGGCACTGCTCGGCGAATGCGGCGATCTGATCTATCACCTGCTGGTGCTGCTGCGCGCGCGCGGCTTGTCGCTCGAGCAGGTGGCCGAATTGCTGCGCGAGCGTCACCTGGCAGCGAGCGGCACGCGCTGAGAAGCGCTGCCTAGAGGACGATATCCGGAGCCGGCTCGCGCAGGTTGTAGCGCGAACTCATGGCCCGACCGTAGGCGCCGACATTGGCAATCAACATCACATCGCCCGCCTGCGTGGGCGGCAGCAGCCGATCGTGACCCAGAAAATCCGCGCTCTCGCAGATGGGACCGACCACGTTCGCGATCTCGCTCGCCGGCTCGTCGAGGCGGGTCAGATTCACGATCTCGTGCCAGGCGCCGTAGAGCGCCGGGCGGATCAGCGAGTTCATGCCGGTGGCGATGCCGATATAGCGAATCTCGTCCTTGGACTTGGTCTGCGTCACGCGCGCCACGAGCACTCCGGCTTCAGCCACGAGGTAGCGACCAGGCTCGATCCAGAGCGAGATCCCGGGCCGCGCCTGCTTCACAGCCCGCAGCGCCGTGTCGAGCCTCTTCAGATCCAGCTCCGGTTGATCGTGGCCGTCGGGCACACCCAGGCCGCCGCCCACATCGACCACGCGCACCCGCGGAAACTGCGGCACCAGATCGAGCAGCAGCGCCGCGACTTCCGCCCAGTTGTCGGCATTGATGATGCCGCTGCCCGAGTGCGCGTGCAGCCCGGTGACCACCGCGCCGTGGCGCTCGATCAGTGCCCGTAATTCCTCGATCTCGGCCAGCGGTACGCCAAACTTGGCGTGAGCGCCCGCCGTGCGCACGTGATGGTGGTGGCCTCGCCCCGTGCCGGTGTCGATGCGGATGAAGACACCGCGGCCGCGAAACATGTCACCCCAATGGCGCAGCAAGTAGAGATTATCGAGCGTCAGGGTGATGTCCGCGTCGAGTGCCCACTCATACTCGGCGCGTCCGGCAAAGTTGGGGGTAAAGAGAATGCGGCCGCGATCGATGCCGGGAACGACGTTGAGCAAGTGCTCGATCTCCCCGCGCGAGACGCATTCGAACCCCAAGCCTGCGGCCGCGAGCAGCCGCAGTATCTCGGCGTTCGGATTGGCCTTCATGGCGTAGAGCACGCGGTCGACCGCGCCGAGCCCTTTGAGCGCCGCCACCTTGGCCGCAATGACCGTCCGATCGTAGACGTAAGCACTCTCGTGCGTCGATGCGACTGCGAGCAGCTCGTTGCGCCGGCTGCGCCACCAGCTCGAGACCGGCTTCGACGCCTGTCCGGGGCGAGCGAACAGCTGTTCCCAGGTCGGCCCCAGTATCTCGCCTGCGCGCACCGGTCGAATCAGCCGCTCATGCAGCTCGTTCACGAGCCGGTCACCCTGGTTCTCATCGACCACGAAGCTGAAATTCAGGTCATTGGCGGCCTGGCTCAAAAGATAGACGCGCTGCTCCGCGAACAACTCGAACGCTTCGCCGAGCTGGTGCAGGATGCCGCGGATGTTGCGGCCGACCAGGCTCACCGAAGCGCACGGCCCGAGCACCTGCACGCGGCAGAGCTGCGAGAGTTCCGCGATCAAGTCTTCGACCAGCTGCCGATCGAGCGTATTGGCGGCCGGATCGAGCGATACGGTGACATTGGTCTCGGATGTCGAGACCAGATCGACCGAGAGTCCGTGGCTCTTGAATATTTGAAACGCATCGGCCAGGAAGCCGACCTCGTGCCACATGCCCGGACTCTCGAGCGACACCAGCGTGATGCCCTTCTTGATGCAGACCGCCTTGACCTGCGCGACGCCGTCGCCGCCGTCGGCAGATACGTGCGTGCCTTCGAGAGTCGGGGTGTGCGTGGCGTAGATCGCGATCGGAATGCGCTGGGATTTCGCCGGCAGGATGCAGCGCGGGTGCAGGACCTTGGCGCCGCTG